>JANQQB010000042.1 GCA_028285165.1 Rhodobiaceae bacterium | reverse complement strand
GCGCCCGCGGCGTCGTCGATCCGGCAGGCGACCGCGTGCAGGCCCACGCCTTGCGCGGCAAGCGCCGCCCGCCGCGGCGCATTGGCCTCGGTCTGCGCGACCAGGCCGAGCAGTTCGACATAATCACCTGGAAACATGATCGTGTGATTGGCCGACCCCTTATGGGCGCTGTGCAGGCCCCGCGGCGACACGGTAAAGCCGAGCGCTCGGAACTGGCTGGCGCCCTGGTCGAGATCGTTTATGAGCAGGAAGACGTGATCGACACCCTTGACGGGATGAGCGGGTCGGTCGGTCAAGATTTCACCCCTTGAAAAGCTGGCTTCACAAGCAAAGGAAAAATGCAGTGCGCGGCAAAACGGCACAATCAATCAGAATATGCAGAAACAATAGAAAATGCGCCCAGTAATTGCATTTTGCCGCATCTGTTCTACGAATTCCCTGAAGTGTGGAAGATTTTGCCTAAGCTGCCCGCAATCGGCAAAACAATTCTGTTGACAAGAATTCCAGTGCGCGGCGCAATAGGTGCGCCTCATGCCGCCGGTCGCACATTTGCTGGGTATGTTCCCGCCGGACCGGCGCAGCCATTCCGTAAGGAGACCTGTTTTGATCGAACGACCTGCAACGATTGCGCGCGTGCTCGCCGGCACGTCGCTGCTGATCGCCGGCCTCACCGCCATAACGCCGGCGCTTGCCGAGGACGTGAAACGCGGCGGCACGGCCATCATTCACATGCTCTCCGAACAGCGTACCCTCAATCCGGCGCTGCGCGCCTCGACCGGCGTCTACAACATTTCCGGCAAGATCGTCGAGCCGCTGATCGACAAGAGCTATGACGGCTATGTACCCGTTTTGGCCACCGAATGGTCGTCGTCCGACGACGGTCTGGAGCTCACCTTCAAGCTGCGCGAAGGCGTCAAATGGCATGACGGCGAGCCGTTCACCTGCGACGACGTTTCCTTCACCGCCATGAACATGTGGAAGGAATTGCTGAACTATTCGTCCACCCTGCAACAGAACCTTGAGGCGGTGGACTGTCCGGATCCGCACACCGCCGTGTTCAAATACTCCAAACCGATGCCGCTCGCCCTCATGGTCGCCGCGATGCCGGATCTCGGTCACCCGATGCCCAAACATCTCTACGAGGGCACCGACATCCTGAAGAACAAGCACAACACGGCGCCGGTTGGCACTGGCCCATTCAAGTTCGTCCAGTACGAACGCGGTCAATACGTGATTGCCGAACGCAACGACGACTATTGGCGCGGCGAAGAATACCCCTATCTCGACCGGATCGTCTGGCGGTTTATCAAGGACAAATCGGCGGCGGCAGCCGCGCTTGAGGCTGGCGAGATCCACGAATCCGGCTTCATCGGCATTTCCATGGCGGACGTGCAGCGTCTGTCCGAAGACGACCGCTTCACCGTCGGCACCGAAGGCTATGAAAACAACGTCGCCCACACGACGCTGGAATTCAATCACCGCAATCCGGTCCTGGCGGATATCCGCGTGCGCCGGGCCATCTATCACGGCCTCGACATCGATTATGCGATCCAGACGATCATGCGCGGGTTTGCCAAGCCCGGCCGCGGCCCGGTCCCGTCCGCCGGTGGCGTCAACTACACCGACGACGTGCCGACCTATCCCTACGACGTCGAAAAGGCACAGGCCCTGCTCGATGAAGCCGGCCTTCAACCGGACGCGAATGGCGTCCGCTTGAAGCTGCGCCACCGCCCCGCCCCTTGGGGCGAATACACCCAGCTCTGGGCGGAATATTTCGCACAGGCCATGGGCGAAATCGGTATCGAGGTCGAGATCCTGACCAACGACGCGCCGGGCTTCCTCAATGGCGTCTATCGCGACCACGACTTCGACACCGCCAACGGCTGGCACCAGTTCCGCTCCGACCCGGCCGTCTCGACTATGGTGTGGATCCGCTCCGGCGCGCCCGTCGGCACGCCCTGGTCCAACCAGTTCGGCTACCAGTCCGATGAAATGGATGCGATGATCGACGCCGCGGCATCGGAACTCGATCCCGAAAAGCGCTCGGCCATGTATCACGACATCCAGCGCAAGGTGATGGAGGAATTGCCGGTGATCTTTGCGATCGAACATCCGTTCATTTCGGTCACCAGCAAGAAGCTCAAGAACCATCACAACACGCCCCGCTGGAATTCGTCGAGCTGGTACGATCTCTGGCTCGACCAGTGACGGGTGCGGCCGGATGCGATTGTGCATCCGGCCCCTTCCAAGGCTGATCCGGCACCGGCACACATCGATCCGGTTCGTCGCCGGCCCGCGGAGCTGACAGGATGTCCCTTCAATTGCCACCCATGCTGATCTATGCGGGGCGCCGGCTGCTGCACGGCGTCCCGGTGATCCTGATGATCATGGTCGGCACGTTCCTGCTTTTGAAGCTGGCGCCGGGCGACACAGTCGACGCACTGGTCGGCGACATGGGCGGGGCCGACGCGAAGTTCATCGAGCGGCTGCGCATGGAATATGGGCTCGACCAGCCGGTCTGGGTGCAATTGTGGCGCTACATGGCCAAGCTCGCCCAGTTCGATTTCGGCTGGTCTTTCGTCTACGAGCAGCCGGTGTCGGAAGTCCTGTTGGACCGCCTCGGCACGACGCTGCTCCTGATGGCGACGTCGCTGTCCTTCGCCTTCACCATCGGCTGCGTGCTCGGAGCGATCGCCGCACGCCGGGCCTATTCGCTCACCGACAATGTGATCTCCGTGCTGGGACTGGTTTTTTACGCCACGCCGAGCTTCTTCCTGAGCCTCGTCATGATCGTCGTCTTTTCGGTCAAGCTCGGCCTGCTGCCGGTCGGCGGCATCCAGACCATTGCGGCCTTTTATACCGGCTGGGATCACGTCCTCGACGTCGCCCGCCATCTTATTATGCCGACCAGCGCACTCGCGCTGATTTACCTCGCGCTCTACATGCGCCTCATGCGCACCAGCGTGATCGAAGTCGCCGAACTGGACTATGTGCGCACCGCCCGTGCCAAGGGCGCCGGCGAGGCCCGGCTGATGATCCACCACATCACCCGCAACGCCCTGCTCCCGGTGATCACGCTTCTCGGTCTGCAATTCTCCGCCGTGCTCGGCGGCTCCGTCGTCGTGGAAACGATCTTCTCGCTGCCGGGGCTCGGCCAACTCGCCTATCAGTCGGTCGTGCAGCGCGACATGAACACGCTGATGGGCATCATCTTCTTATGTTCCATCGTCGTCATCGTGGTGAATTTCCTGACCGATCTCTTGTATGCGCGCCTCGATTCCCGGATCGAACTGACATGAGCGAGACCGATCGCATCCTGCGGCCGGCGGAACCGTCGCGTCTCGTGGTTTTCTGGCAGCGTTACCGGCGGAACCGGGCGGCGCTGCTCGGCCTGGTGCTGTTCGCCGTCGTGCTCGCGATGGCCGCCACGGCCGGCCTGATCGAACCGGTCGACCCGCTGCGCCGCGCCGGTGCGCCTCTCACCTGGCCGTTCCAGAACTGGCAGACGCCGCTCGGCACCGATCAGCTTGGACGGGACATCCTGGCGGGCCTGTTCCACGGCGCCCGCATTTCACTGCTGATCGGCGTCGTCGCCACGCTGATCTCGGTTGGCATCGGCGTGCTGATCGGCGCCTTGGCCGGCTATTTCGGCGGCTGGCTCGACGATCTCCTGATGCGCATCACCGAAGCGTTCCAGACGATCCCGAATTTCGTGCTGTTGCTCACGCTGGTCGCCATTCTGGGATCCTCGATCGAAAACATCATTCTTGCGATCGGCATTGTCTCCTGGACGGCCCCGGCCCGTCTGGTGCGCGCCGAGTTCATGTCGCTGCGCCAGCGCGAATTTGTCGATGCGGCGCGCAATCTCGGCCTCAGCGACGCCGCCATCATATTTCGCGAAATCCTGCCCAACGCGCTGCCGCCGGTCATCGTTTTTGCCTCGGTGATCATGGCGCTTGCCATACTCCTCGAAAGCGCGCTTGCGTTTCTCGGCCTCGGCGACCCGAACTACGCAAGCTGGGGCAACATGATCGGTCAGGGGCGCAACGTGCTGCGCACGGCCTGGTATTGCGCCATGATACCGGGCATTGCGATCCTCCTGACCGTGCTCTCCTTCAGCCTGCTCGGTGAAGGTCTGAACGAGGCGCTCAATCCGCGCCAGAAGAAGACATGAGCGACGCTGTCCTCGACATTTCCGGCCTGCGCATCGCCCTGCCGCCGGGGTCCGACCGTGCCTATGCGATCGAGGGCCTCGACCTTTCCGTCAGGGCCGGTGAGATCGTCTGCCTGGTCGGAGAGAGCGGCTCCGGCAAGTCGCTGGCGGCCAGCGCCGTCATGCGGCTCTTGCCCGCTCCCCAGGTGCGCATGACCGACGGCACGATCCGCTTCGAGGGCCAGGATCTTTCAGCGGTGAGCGAGCGCGACATGCGTCGCCTGCGGGGCGACCGCATGAGCATGATCTTCCAGGAACCGATGAGCGCGCTCAATCCGCAAAAGACCGTCGGTTGGCAGATCGACGAAGTGCTCAAACTGCATACGAGCAAATCCCGCCGGGAACGCCGGGCCCATGCCCTCGATATGCTGGAAAGCGTGCACATCCCGGAGCCGACCTCGGCACTGAACGCCTATCCGCACCAGATTTCCGGCGGCCAGCGGCAACGGGTGATGATCGCCATGGCGCTGGCGCTGTCACCGCGCCTTGTGATCGCGGACGAACCGACGACGGCGCTCGATGTCACCACACAATTGCAGATCCTAAAGCTCATCCGCGAATTGCAGGAAAGCCAGGGCTCCGGCATCCTGTTCATCACCCATGATTTCGGTGTGGTTGCCGAAATCGCCGACCGGGTCGCCGTGCTCCGGCAGGGTGAGCTTGTCGAACAGGGCACCGCCTCCGACATCCTCAACAGGCCGCAGCACGCCTATACCCGCACGCTGATCGCTGCGGTGCCGGCGCTGCAGCCGGCCCCGGCCAAAACCGCACCGCAGGGACCGCCGATCCTCTCGGCACGCGGCCTGAATAAGACGTTTGCCGCGCGCGGCGGATTTCTGACCGGGCGCCGCCAGGCCGTGGTTGCCGTCCGCGACGTCTCCTTTGCGCTCTGCCGAGGCGAGACGCTCGGCATTGTCGGAGAAAGCGGGTCCGGCAAGACGACGGTTTCACGCCTCGTGACACGTCTGCAGAAATCCGATTCCGGCGCGGTCGAGGTCGATGGCAAGGACATGCTCGCCGCCGACCGACGGACCCTGAAGGCGTTGCGCAGCGACATCCAGATGGTGTTCCAGGATCCGATGGCCTCGCTCAATCCGCGCAAACGCGTGCTCGACCTGATTGCCCAGGGTCCGATCGTGCACGGCACGTCGCCGGACGCGGCCCGCGACCGCGCCCGCGAATTGCTGTCCCTGGTCGAACTGACGCCTGCGGCCGCCGACCGGTTCCCCCACGAATTCTCCGGCGGCCAGCGCCAGCGCATCGGGATCGCACGCGCGCTGGCCATGGAACCGAAGATCATCGTCGCCGACGAACCCGTCTCGGCCCTCGACGTGTCAGTCCAGGCCCAGGTTCTGCGTCTTCTGGCGGATCTGCGCGACCGACTTTCGCTGGCGCTTTTGTTCGTGACCCATGACCTGCGTGTCGCGGCCCAGCTCTGCGACCGCGTTGCGGTCATGGAAAAGGGCGAGATCGTCGAGACCGGACCGACGGCGGAAATCTTCACCGCGCCGCGCCACGCCTATACGCAAAAGCTCCTGTCCTCCATTCCAGGACGCGACTGGACACCGCCCACCTTTCGCGATGACGCCGCATGACCGCTCCCGCCGCCTTTCCGCCCTCGATATGGGCCGTCGAAACCGCACCCCGTCAGCCGACCGACATGCTGCGCGAGGAAATCGAAGCCGATCTTGTCGTTGTCGGCGCGGGGTTCTCCGGCTTGTCCACGGCACTGCATGCCGCCCGGCGCGGGAAAAAGACGGTCGTTCTGGAAGCCGAAGCCGTCGGCTGGGGCGCGTCCGGCCGCAACAACGGCCAAGTCATCCCCACATTGACGGCAGCCGAACCGGATCAGATCGTCGCCCGCTATGGCGAAGCCGGCGAGCGGTTCGTTCATCTGATCGGCAACAGCGCGTCGGTCCTCTTCGATCTGGTCCGGACGGAAGGCATTGAGGCCGAGGCGGAACAGACCGGCTGGTTCCAGCCAGCCCATTCACCGGGCCGTATCCGCTTGAGCGAACAGCGTGTCGAGGCCTGGCAGCGCTTCGGCTTCCCGGCGGATCTGCTCGACCGCGACGCGGCGACCCGCCTGCTCGGCACCGATTTCTGGTATGGCGGCATGCTGAATCCGACCGGCGGCCACGTGAACCCGCTGGCGCTTGCCCGCGGCATGGCCGCCGCTGCGGAACGCCACGGCGCCACGATCCACGAAGCGACGCCCGTAATCACGTGGCAACGCACCGGCGACCGATGGCAGGTCACCACGCCGCACGGCTCGGTCAGTGCGAGCGCCCTCGTGCTCGCCACCAACGCCTATACCGACGATCGAGCGCCTGGCCTCGCCCCGCGGCTTGCCCGCACGATCGTGCCGGTCCTGTCCTGGCAGATGGCGACCGAACCGGTTGGCGACAATCTGCGCAGCGCCATTCTGCCCGGTCGCCAGGCCGTTTCCGACACCCGCGGCGATTTGCGGTTCTTCCGGTACGACGCCCGCAACCGGCTGATCACGGGCGGTGCCGTGATCGGATCCTGGCGCGCGACGGAACGGGTGCGGCAGACCGCGGCGGCTCGGATGGCTGAGGCCTATCCTGATCTCGGCACGCCGACCATGACCCATGTCTGGAACGGGTTGATCGGCATGACCTGGGATCGCTTTCCCCGCATCCACCGGCTCGGTCCGGACGCCTGGACCTGGATCGGCTGCAACGGGCGCGGGGTCGCACTGTCGGTATCGCTCGGACGCGAGCTTGCCGCGGCGATCGATGGTGTGCCACTGAACGACCTGGCGCTGCCGCTCAGCGATCCGTCCCCCTTGCCGATGCACGCAATCGCGCGCCGCATCGCCCCCGCCTACCTGGCCTGGCTGAAACGCAAGGACAGGATCGAAATGCAGGCTGATTGAGAATCCGACCGTCCGCAGCGACGGCAAGCAGAAGGACAAAGACCATGAAGGACATGCCGATCCTGGAACGGCGGCGGATCGAAG
The DNA here is from genome assembly GCA_028285165.1 of Rhodobiaceae bacterium. Taxonomy (GTDB): domain Bacteria; phylum Pseudomonadota; class Alphaproteobacteria; order Rhizobiales; family JANQQB01; genus JANQQB01. The sequence continues at coordinate 14,289 of JANQQB010000042.1, read as the reverse complement.
CGCTGGTGCTGAAACACGTCTACGAGGTCGTCAAGGCCCGGTCCGGCGAAGAAGAAGCCCGCGCCGTAATCGGCGACGCGGTGTCCAATGCGGCGATCGAACACGGCAAGGGATTTGCCGAAGACCTCGGCCGCACGCCGGATTTCAAGGACTTCGCCGACATCATGCCGCTCTGGACCAAGGAAGACGCCCTTGAGATCGAAACGCTGGAAAGCGACGACGACAGCATGAACTTCAACGTCGTGCGCTGTCGGTACTCGGAAATGTACAAGGAGATGGGTCTCGGCGATATCGGCCATCTTCTGTCGTGCAATCGCGACGGCGATTTCTGCCGCGGCTACAACCCTGACATGGAACTGACCCGCACCCAGACGATCATGCAGGGCGCCACCCATTGCGACTTCCGCTACAAGATGAAATCGCAAAAGTGAGGCGTAGCCGGGACGAGGCGGCCCGCAATCCGGCACGATCCGCACTTGGGCCGGCCGAGCAAAACCCGGCACGCCCGGATGTCAGACATTGGCGCTATTCGGCCGCTTCGGTCTTGGTTTCAAGCGGCGCCACACCGAGCAGCGACCGGAACCGCGTCATCCGGGCAACCGTGTTCGGCTCCATCTCCTCGACCGGCCCGACGACATAATCCACGAACGCCATCGCCTCCTCGCGGTCCTTCTTGGTCGCAAGCAGGTGCGGCAGGGTTTCGAGACCTGCGTCGGATCCGAATTCGGCGATCAGCGATTGCTCATGGATCATGCGCGCCCGCGCCGGGGCATCCATCTGAGCGAACGGTTCGCGGGTCGTGAGCACTTCCGAGGAGCGCTCAAGGCGGTCCCGGCGCACGTTCCCCCGCGCATCCGCAAGATAGACCAGCATGCGCACCACCGCCTCGGCGAGGCCGCCTTGCGACATGCGGTCAAGCGCCGAGACGACTTCCGGCAGCGTCCGCAAGAGCGTATCCGATGTCTGGCGGGCGCGGCCGTGCGCGTGCGACTGGCCGTACCAGACGATTGCCGGATGTGCATAAATGGACAGGAACAGGGTTTCAAAGAACGCCGCGCGCGTATCGCGAACGATGTCCAGGCTCTGTTCGACCATGTCCGCCCACAGGTTTTGCGCCATCACAAAGGGATTGGTCGGCTGGGCCGGCTTGCGATTGTCGCGAATCGTGGGTGCAAAGGCTGCGACCGGCGCCATAACCGGGTTCTGCGAAGAAAACATGGAGCGCTGGCGACGCAGGGAATGCATGCTGCGCACCAGACCGGCCACGGTCTCGGGAACTGCTGCGCGAACACCCGGCCGGATCGCCGTATCGTAGGTCTCGGCGATGGCCTCCGACATGCGAGCGACCGAAGCGAACGCCTCCTCCTCGCGCCGGTCGTCATCCAGCGCGAGGATGTCGTCCATGCGCCGCTGTTGAAAGCTGACCTTGAATTGCCGGTCGTTCCCTTCGCCGGTCATTTCGTCGATCGTCATTTCGTAAAGGCCCGGAGCCAGTGCCTCGATTGTCTTCAGCGTAGAGGCCATTTGCGTATGTTCGCGCTTGGCCACCGAAGACGAGACGAAAATGCCGAGATGCCCGACCTGTTCGTGCACCATGTAGATGATGCGTTGTCCGCGAATCTGGATTTCGCGTTCATCGGCATAGGTGTCGACGATCCAGTTGAGCGCCTGCTGCGGCGGCGTGATGTTGTCACCGTGCGAGGCGAAGACGATGATCGGAGCGCGAATGGCTTTCAGGTCGATCGGCCGGCCGACCTCGAGGCGCGCCTCGTTCTTGGAGAGCTTGTTGCCGACGAACAGGTTTTCGACGATCCAGCGGATTTCGGCTTCCGTCATCAGAAAGAAGCCGCCCCACCATTTCTCGAATTCAAGGAAACGCTGATCACCTTTGTCGATCGAAGCGTAGAGGTCGTAATACTTCCGGAACCAGTTTCGGCCAGGGTTCAACAGTTCGAAGTTTTCGACCAGATGCGCCCCGTCGAAAAGCCCGCCGCCGAGGTCCGATGTCAGCATGGCCGGCATGACGCCGCCGACCACGCCGCCGGTATAACGCATCGGGTCCTGCCCGACCCGGCCGGACCAATAGGCCATGGGCGCGCCGTTCAGAACGATCGGCCCGGCGAGGTCGGGATTGGTCGCGGCCAGGATCGCGGTTGCCCAGCCGCCCTGGCAATTGCCGACGACGATCGGTTTCGGCGCCTCGGCGTGCCGGCGATGCACTTCGCGCAGGAACGTCGCCTCGGCATCGGTGACGTCGGCGAGCGTCTGGCCTTTGACGGGCTGCGGACGAAACGCGACGAAGTAGACCGGGTGTCCGTCGGCCAGCGCGACCCCGACCTGACTGTCCGGTTTGAAACCGCCGATGCCGGGTCCATGACCGGCACGGGGATCGATGATCACATAAGGCCGTTTCCAGTCGAAGACCTCGACGCCCTTGGGCGGCTTGATGCTGAGGAGCATGTAATTGCAGGGCCGGTCGAGTGTCGCGCCGTCGACCACGATCTCGTAATCGTAGATCAGCACGGGCGGAGCCCCGGCGGCCTCGTGTTCCAGGAAGATGTCACCGCGTTTGCGCAAAGCCTCGAGCATGAGCATCGATCGTTCGCTGGAATCGCGCAGGAATTCGCTCCAATCGCTGATCAAGCCGAGCGGATGTCCGGTCTGCCGAAAGGCTGCCGCGACGTCCGAAGCGGCACTGGCCAGCATTTCGGCGCGACCGTCATAGGTCTTGCGGCCGCGTTCGTAGTGCCGGCTGACCGACTTGCGCAGCAAATCGGCTTGTGTCGCAAACCCGTTGGCCGACCAGGCGGTCGCCGCGATTTGGTCAGACAGATCGTTACCCATGAGACGGATACCCTCTCTTCGGTGGGATAGCGGCCCGGGACCGCCTATCCGACAATGTGATAGCCGCCATCGATCGGATGTACGGTGCCGGTGACGTTCGAGGCCTCGCGACTGGCGAGGAACGCGGCATAAGCGCCGACTTCCTCGATCGTCGCCAATTGGTGGGTCGGCGTATTTTCGGCCGTGCGCGCAAGCAGCGCATCGAAATGGTCGATGCCGCTTGCCGCGCGCGTCGACAGCGGACCCGGCGAGAGCGCATGCACGGAAATTCCCTTGGGACCGAGTTCGGCCGCCGCATAACGGGTGACCGATTCCAACGCCGCCTTGACGGGCCCCATGACGTTGTAATGTTCGACGACCTTCTCCGAGCCGTAAAAGCTCACAGTCATGCACGTGCCGCCGCGCTCCATGAGCGGTTCGGCGAGCCGGATCATGCGCAGGAAGGAGTGCACGGAAATGTCCATGGCGACGCCGAAGCCCTCACGCGAGCAATCGACCACACGGCCATGCAGGTCTTCCTTGGGGCAGAACGCGATGGAATGCAGCAGGACGTCCAGACTGCCCCATTCGTCCCGGATGCGATCGAAGACGGCGGTCAACTGGTCGTCGTCGCGCACATCCAGCGGCGCAACGATCGATGCGTCGAGCTGCTCGGCCAGCGGCCGGACATGCGGTTCGGCACGGTCGTTAAGATAGGTCACGGCAAGGTCCGCGCCTTGCGCATGAAACGCCCGGGCACATCCCCAGGCAATCGACTGGTCGTTGGCGATGCCGACAACCAGCGCCCGCTTTCCTGATAGTGAAAACACGCAGCCTCGCTTTGTGTTGTGACAGATGCATGGTGACCGGCCGTGAGCGCCGCTCTTTGGGTCCGCCGAAGCCGGATGCCGTACGTGGCATCCGCTAAGGGCCCCGCAAAACATTGAATACGCCTCTGGTGCAATGCACCATATAGGCGGTTCGTGACATTTTTTTGAGGCCCAAAATGGCCGCGAATGTCGAAAAAACGACCTCATGCCGCAGCGCAGCAGAAATACACGGTTCAATCGTCAGGTCTGTATGTCGACTTCCGTGCCCGCTCCGGACAGGATGAGGTGGGCGAGATCGTCGGCGGAAACGCTGCCGCCCTCCAAGTCTGCCTGGTTCCGCCCGTTGCGCAGGATGGATATGGCGTCCGCGACTGCGACCACGTCGGCCATGTTGTGACTGATCAGAAGGACCGTCTTGCCGCTGTCGCGCAGCGAGCGGATCAGGTCGAGCACGGTCTCGGTTTCCCGCACGCCGAGGGCAGCGGTGGGTTCGTCCATGATCACGACTTCCGCATTCCATCGCAGTGCTCGACACAGTGCGACAGCCTGCCTTTGTCCGCCCGAAAGATCATCGACCGGCGCATCCATATCGGTGAGCGGCACATTGAGTGACGCCATATGCGACAGGGACTGACGCCGCATTTCGGCCTTGTCGAGGATCGAAAACCCTACGACGCGGCGGACGATTTCCGACCCCATGAAGATGTTCTGGGCAATCGACATGCGCGGGGCGACAGCAAGATCCTGATGGATGGTCGCGATGCCGGCATGCAGGGAATCGGTCGGCGAAGCCGGCCGCAAGTCCTCGCCGCGCAAGCGCATGGTGCCGGAATCGATGGTTTCGACTCCGGCAATCAGTTTGATGAGCGTGGACTTTCCCGCACCGTTGTCGCCGCAGATGGCGTGCACCTTGCCTTCCGCGACGCGCAGATCGACCCCGCGCAACGCCTCAACGGCGCCGTACCGTTTGACCGCTCCATCGACTTCAAGAAGAGCGTTCATGACAGTCTAGCCCCGCCTCCTGTCGGATGGTGCAACGGGAACCATGCCTATTTCAGGAACTCGTCGACATTCGAGGCATCGACGAGCGAGGCCGACAGGAAAAGATAGGGCCCGGAAACCACGGCGTCCTTTGCCTCACCGTCAACCGCGATACGCTTCATCGCCGACACCGCGTCGCGTCCCATCGCCTCGAAGGGAATGGCCACGGTTGCCGTCATCATGGAATCCGACGCCTTGATCCGCCGATAGGCCTCCGGCCCGCCATCGATCGAGACCAGCGCCACGTCCCCCTTGTTGAGGCCCTGTTCACGCAACAGGTCGTCAATGATGAACGCCTGTCCGTCGAACGACGCCCAGATGCCCTTGAACGTGCCCTGGTTCTGCAGAAGCAACGCCTGCATGCCGTTGCGCACGTCTTCGCGCCAGCTCTTGGTGCGGGCCATCGTATGGGTTCCGACAACGTTGACGGCCTTGTTTTCCTCCAGGACGGCATCGAGGATACGGCCGCGGATCCTGGTTCCGACATTGGCTTCGAAGCGCTGCGTCAGGATTCCGCCCTCGAAGTCGATCAGTCCCAGAAGATAGAGCGCGGCATCGGCACCGACGCCGTATTCATTCACCTGAACGTCGAACAGCGTGTGCGGACTGGTGCCGCTCATGACGGAAATCACGGGAATGCCGGCCTGTTTGGCGGCCTCGAACTGGGCGTCCATCTGCACCGGTTTCGACATGCAGACGATCAGCCCGTCGACCCCGCGCTGCGTCAGGTTTTCGATCTGTTCGGAATGTGTTTGCAGTGTTCCGTTGGAGTTCAGGACAGTGACGCCCCAACCGAGGTCCTTGGCCGCGGCCTCGGCCGAATTTGCACATCGGGCGTGGGTTTCCGCCGACATCTGGAAGGCGACGACGCCGAGATCGAATGCCGACGCCGCGGTCGCCATCAGACTGTACAGGACACCGGCGCCAAGGGCCGACAGGGTGCTTCGCAACATGAAATCCTCCCATGAGATCGTTGCTACAAGGAAAAGGCTGCTTTTTTCAGGACACTGGCGGAAAACGCGACGGAGCCGATGATGATCACGCCGAGCATGATGTCCTGAAGATAATAGGGTGCGCCCAGGAGCACGAGGCCGTTCGCCAGGACCGCAATGATCAGCGCGCCGCAGAACGAACCGGCAATGTTCGGCTTGCCCGGTGTGAACATCGTCATGCCAAGGAGAGCCGCGGCAATGCCGTTCAATAGAAAATCCCCGGCCATCTGCGGTGCGGCGGAGGACAGGTTGGCGACCAGAAGCACAGCCGTCAGGCCGGCTGTCAGGCCGGAAAAGACCATGCCCAGGAACTTCATGCGCCGCACGTCGATGCCATTCCGCCGGGCTGCCTCGGCCGCTTCACCGGTCGCCTGCATGTGCACGCCCAGACGGGTCTTGGTCGATACGAAGAACGCCAGGAGAACGACGGCGGCCATGATCAGCACCAGATAGGGAATGCCGGCGATCTTGCCGCGCGCCAACGCCAGAAACGCCGGATCCCAGCGTCCGACGAAGGCCACGCCGCCCGAAATCATGAACGCAAATCCGTTCGCCACCGACGCGGTGCCGAGAGTGGCGATCAGCGACGGCACTTTCAGGCCCGTAATCAGCAATCCGTTGAGCACGCCTCCGGCCAATGCCACCGCCAGACCGGCCGCCACGGCAAGGGGTATCGCGATCTCGCTGTGAATGAGGCCACCGATCACGACGCTGCACAGGCTGCACAGATTGGCAAACGACAGGTCGAGTTCGGCGGTGATCAGCGCGAACGTGAAGCCCATGGCCAGAATGGCCAGGAAACTGACCTGCTTGAGCACGTTGAGGAGATTGGCCGGCGAGGCGAAATTATTGGCAAATACGACAAGGAACACCACCAGCAGCACGCCGGCCAGTGCCGTCCCGTACCGTTCGATGACGCGGCCGAGCGTCACTATACGCCGGCCCGCTGTTTGCCAGTGCAAGGATCGACGACCAGCTGTCGGCCGGCATTGCCGCAGGTCTCGCATACCCGGCCAATTGTCCCGGCGCCCGACATTCATCCCACCCCACAATTCCCCATGTCCCTGTTGACTAAGTATTTTTTACAGAGTCTACGGCGCGCGCAACACCTTTCTACGGGTTACGACTCCTCCGGAATGCCGGCCCGGACATGCGCCGCCATTCCGGCGGAAACCGCGGGCAGGGCCGCATGCGCCTCGAGAAACAGGTAGTAGCGGTCTTCGAGCGCGGCGCGCCGGCCGGTATCCGGCTCATACCGGGCTCTTTCGGCCGAAAGCCGATCGGCACGGTCGCCGAGCGCCGCATCGCCGGCAAGCCCCGACAGGGCGACGAGCAGGCCGCCGATCAGTCCCGCTTCCGGGACCGCCGAAACAAGCACCGGGCGGTTCAGGATATCGGCCTTGAGCTGCGCCCAGGCACGATTGCCTGCAGCACCGCCGGCAAACCGGATTTCCGTGGCGCTCAAGCCAAGCGCCGTTTCCGCCCGATCCAGGACGAGGCGATTGAGGAAACAAACGCTTTCCGCCGCCGCCCGGATCATGTCGCCTGTGTCGTGGTCGGCGTGCAATCCGACAAAAGCGGCGCGCAGATCCCGATCCCAGAACGGCGTCCGCTCGCCGTTCAGATAGGGCAGGAATACCGGCGGCCGCCGCGGTGTCGATACCAGGCTTTCCAGAAGAGTGCCCGCATCGGCGCCCGGCTGAAACCGGTCGATCGCCCAGGACAGCACCGACGCGCCGCCCTGGCTCGGACCGCCAAGCTGCCACAGGCCGTCCGCCCATTGCATGCTGATCAACCCCTCGGCCTCCGCCGCCCGGTCGGCGACAAGCCCGAAGACCTCGCTGGTTCCGGAAATGTTGTAGCCGCGCCGATGACCGAGGGCACCGATAGCGACGGCGCCGGTCCACGCATCGTTCGATCCGCAAAAGACCGGCCGCCCCGCAAGCCGGGAAAGCGCACCCTCCAGTCCCGGCCGGATCGATCCGACGGCGTCCACCGGCTGTCTGATCCCGGGGCGCACGTCGCGGTCGATTCCGAACCGGGCGGCCATGCAGGACCCGTCCGGATCATTTGCATAGACACCCGTCAACCAGTGTTGGGACACCGGATCCGAGCAGGCCATGCCCGTCAGTTTCAGATTGAGATAATCCTTCGGCTCGACAACTGTTCCGGTCTTCCGCCAAACGTCCGGTTCATTGTGCATGAGCCACACGAGGCGCGACAGCGGATGAAATGGCGTCAGGTGTGGCAGAAGCGCGGGGTCGATGCCCTGTGGGCGTGCCAAACGCTCTTCGAAGGCCGAACAGGTGCGGCTATCCGGAAAGGCGATGGCCGGCCGCACAAGATTTTGGTCCTGATCGAGAAAGACCTGGGTTCGCGTAAACCCGCAGATCGCAATTGCGGAAACGCCGTCGAGGTCGGCACCATCGCTCTGCAGACCGTCCACCGCCGAAACAAGCGCGTGCCACCACGTGGCCGGGTCCGCTTCACATACGCCGTTCGGCTTGGCTTCAAGCGCGATCGGCACCCGTCGAAGGGCGCCTATGCGGCCGTCGGCGGTCACAAGCGCGGCCTTCAATCCGCTGCCCCCGAGGTCGACGGCGAGGACGGTCGTCACCGGACAAACGCTCGCGGTTCTCGGATGATGAGCCGCGTAGCCGACGACACGGTTCGAATGGTGGCCATGGAACATTCCCCCTGGCTCCAAGGGAACAGACCGCGTCTTTCGCTGTCAACGTCCGGCGCGAATTGTCGCCGATCCGTCGCGTTGTCCGGCTTGATCAGACAACCCGCAATTGCCGGAGCGGTCGACCCGGCGCGATGCTTTCCGCCGCGCGTAGGATACCCTCCGCATCGATGCCGTAGTGACGGTAGAGGTCGGCGACCCGCCCGGTCTGGCCGAAATGCTCGACCCCGAGCGACCGGGTGCGATGACCGGCGACGGCGCCGAGCCAGGCAAGCGTCGCCGGATGACCGTCGACGACGGTCACCAGGGCACAATGCGGCGGCAGGCGATCGAACAACCGCTCGATATGCGCGCGGGCCTGCGGCAGACCGCGTTCCCGTGCCGTCTGCGCGGCCGTCCAACCGGCGTTCAGACGGTCGGCGGAGGTGATGGCCAGCAGTCCCACGTCCCGCCGATCCTCTCCCATAAGGCCGACCGCTTCGATGGCTTCCGGAGCGACGACACCGGTATAGGCAACGACGATTTCCGCATTCGGTCCGGGTTCCCGCAGCCAATAGCCGCCGTCGACGACATTGCGTTCCAGTTCCGGGGACATCTCCCGCGCCGGCTGTTCCAGTGGCCGCGTTGACAGGCGAAGGTAGACCGAACCGCCTGTCTGGTCGCGCAGCCATGTCCGCGTGTCCGGATCACCGTCCCCGTCGCGTTGCATGTAATCGAAGCCGAACCGCATGATCGCGGCCAGTTCGTCTACAAAGGCCGGCTCGAACGCGGCCAGCCCGTCCTGGGCAATGCCGACCAGCGGCGTGCCGATCGACTGGTGCGCTCCACCCTCCGGCGCCAGCGTGATGCCGGACGGCGTTGCGACCAGCATGAACCGCGCATCCTGATAGCAGGCATAGTTGAGCTGGTCGGCGCCGCGATAGATGAACGGATCGTAGACGGTGCCGATCGGTAGGAGCCGCTCGCCGTTGATCGCATGCGACAGGCCGAGCGCCGACAGGAGCAGGAACAGATTGGATTCGGCAATGCCCAGTTCGACATGCTGGCCCGTCGGCGAAAACTCCCAGGCAAAAGTCGACGGGATGCGTTCCGCCTTGAAGGTGTCGGCAAGGCTTTCCCGCGCAAACAGACCGCGGCGGTTGACCCAGGCGCCGAGATTGGTCGAGACCGTGACGTCCGGCGCCGTGGTGACGATCCGCTCCGCGAAGCTTCCGTCCGTCCGGGCGATTTCATTGAGGATCTGACCGAAGCCGGTCTGAGTGGAGACCGGTTTGTCGCGAGAGGCAGGCGAGGCCAGCGTCGGGGGAACCGGCACCGGCGGCGCCGTCAAGCGTCGGGGTCCGGCGGAAAAGAACGGAGCGGAAGCAACGAAGCGCTGCAACGTTTCCGCGGGCAGGTTCGACCCCTCCCAGGCGTCCCATTCCTGCCCGGATCGCACGCCCATCGTTTCGCGAAAGGCGGTCATCTGGTCCGGCGTCATCAGCCCGGCGTGATTGTCCTTGTGACCGGCAAGCGGCAGGCCGAACCCCTTGATCGTGTAACACAGGAACAAGGTCGGCCGGTCATGCGCCGAAGCGGCCTCGAAAGCGGTCAGGAGCGACGGCAGGTCGTGGCCGCCGAGATTGCCCATCAGGCGGGCGAGCTCCGCATCCGATCGCCGTTCGATCAGGGCGCTGACCGGACCCTGATCTCCGATATCGTCGAGAAGCCTGCGCCGCCAGGCAGCTCCGCCCTGAAACGTCAACGCTGAATACAATTGGTTCGGGCAGGTCTCGATCCAGGACTTCAGGCGTTCGCCGCCCGGCTCGGCAAAGGCCGCCTCCTGCAGCGCACCGAACTTCACGATGACCACATCCCACCCAAAACTGCGAAACATCTCCTCGAATTTCTGCCACAGCCCTTCCCGGATGACTGCGTCCAGGGATTGCCGGTTGTAGTCGACGATCCACCAGCAATTCCGCAGGCCGTGTTTCCATCCTTCCAGGAGGGCCTCATAGATGTTGCCCTCGTCCATCTCCGCGTCGCCCACCAGCGACACCATGCGGCCCTCGGGCCGATCGGCCATCCAGCCGCGGGCGGTCACGTAATCCTGGACCAGCGAGGAAAACAGCGTCTGCGCGACGCCGAGGCCGACCGAACCAGTCGAAAAGTCGACGTCGTCGCTGTCCTTGGTCCGGGACGGATAAGATTGCGCCCCCTGATAGCCGCGAAAGTTCTCCAGCTTTTCACGGGTTTGGAGGCCAGCGAGATAGTGGATCGCATGAAACACCGGCGATGCATGCGGCTTGACCGCGACGCGGTCCTCCGGCTTCAGCACGGCAAAATAAAGCGCCGTCATGATCGTCGCGAGCGAGGCGGACGATGCCTGGTGGCCGCCGACCTTGACGACATCCGGCTCGCGCCCGTGATTGGCGTGGTGGATCGTCCAGGACGCCAGCCAGAGCACACGGCGTTCGAGATCGGTCAGGCAGGCAAGACGGTCGTCCGGCATCGGCGGCATCCGGTTCTGTTTCGCGCCGGAACAGGCTGAGGGCCGGCCGCGTCGCGCTGGTTTTAACATCACACGACAGCGCATGTCCTTGCAAAGACCGGCACAAAACAGATAGATTTTGACTGGTTTCGCTAAGTAACTATAGATCCATGACGGAAATCGCTACTCTTGACGCCATTGACCGCGCGATCCTGCACGCCCTCCAGAACGATGGCCGTCTCAGCATCCAGGATCTCAGCGAACGGGTCGGCCTCAGCCCCTCGCCCTGTTCCCGGCGGGTCCGCCTTCTCGAGGAACGCGGCATCATCGGCGGCTATTGCGCCCTGATCGACGAAGCGCGCATCGGTTTCCCGGTTTCGGTTTTCGTCTCGGTCAAACTGGAACGGCAGGTCGACGACGCGCTGAAGACGTTCGAGGCTGCGATCGAGAGCTATCCCGAAGTTGTGGATTGCTGGTTGATGACGGGCACGCGGGATTATCTCCTGCGCGTCGTCACGTCGGATCTCGCCGAATTCGAAGCCTTCCTGACAAGCCGTCTGACGCGCAGCCCGGTCGTCGCGTCGATCGAGTCGTCGATCCCGTTGCGGCGCGTAAAGGCCGGTAACGCCCGCTCTATCTGATCGACGCGTCTTCCGTGCCGATATAGATCGCCCGGAAATCGTTGACATTGGTATGCGTCGGGCCAGTGACGACAAGAGCGTCCACCGCCTCGAAGAAAGAATAGGCGTCGTTCCGATCGAGGTAGTCGCGGGCGCTGAGATCGGCCGTTCGGGCGCGGCCGGCGATATCCGGCCCCCAATAGGCGCCGGCATTGTCCTCGGACCCGTCGATCCCGTCGGTGTCGCAGGCAATCGCATGAAGGTCCGGACAATCCGAACTGGCCACCGCGAACGCCAGGAGGAATTCTGAGTTACGCCCGCCGCGTCCGGCCGCCCCCCGCACTGTGACCGTGGTCTCCCCGCCCGAGATCAGCACGGCCGGCGGCGCCATCGGTTGTCCGTGCCGGCGCACCTGGCGGGCGATGCCGGCCATCACCGTGCCGACATCCCGCGCCTCACCCTCGATGGTGTCGCCAAGGATGATCGGGGTCACGCCCTGTTGCCGCGCAATCTCGGCGGCCGCTTCGAGCGAGGCCTGCGGCGTTGCAATCACCTTTGTTGTCAGCCGCGAAATGCCGAGAGCCGCCGCATCCGGCATTTGCGCCGCCGCGGTTTCGAGAAAGGCCGTGACTGCATCCGGAACCGCCACCTGATAGCGCGCAAGGATCGCCTTGGCGTCTTCGGGACGCGTCGTGCCGGGCACGGTCGGGCCGGAGGCGATCAGCGCCGGATCGTCGCCGGGCACGTCGGAAATGGTCAATGTGACGACCTGCGCCGGTGCGGCCGCGGCCGCGAGCCGTCCTCCCTTGATTGCCGACAGGTGCTTGCGCACGCAATTCATTTCGCCGATGGCAGCGCCGGACGCGAGCAAGGCCTTGTTGACCGCCTGTTTGTCGGCAAGCGTCAGGCCGGGACCCGGCACCGACAACAGGGCCGACCCGCCACCGGAAATCAGACAAAGCACAAGGTCGTCTTCCGTCAGGCCGGATACGGTTTCCAGAATGCGCCGCGCCGCGGCTTCGCCGGCTGCATCGGGCACCGGATGACGCGCTTCGACGATCTCGATGCGTTTTGTCGGCAGGCGGCTGCCATAGGGCACGATCACCAGCCCGTTCGGCAAATCAGCCCCATCCCCACGCTTGGCCCAGGCGGTTTCCAGCGCCTGCGCCATTCGTGCGGATGCTTTTCCAGCGCCGACGACAATCGTGCGTCCACGCGGCGGTTCCGGCAGATGGCGCGGCACCGAATGGAACGGATCGGCCGCCTTGAGCGCGGCATCGAAGAGGTCGGTCAGGAAGGCGCGGGGCGGTTTCATGGGCGAGTGCGGCACCGGGAGTCAGAAGGGAGAGACCTGGTCTGCATCGATGCGATGATCGGCCAGGGACAAGGAGGTCAGCATACGGCTGTGTTACACTGTCAAGGCTGCGCGCGACAAGCCGGGCAACCGGGTCACCGACCGAGAGTCCGCCAGCACCTATGCGATTGCGTGAACGGCCTCAGTGATGCGGAGCGGGAGGAATCGGATTTTCCGCACGGCGCAGCCGCGCCATGGTCCGGAACGCCGAAAAGCCGCCGAATACGGAGCAATCGATCCCGGTCTGCGCCTTGGTATACCGCCACAACAGGAACGACACGACGCCGTTCGAGGCAGAATAGGCGATGGCAATCCCGAGCACACCAAACACGGGATAGAGCCCCGCAGCGAGCACGATCGCCAGAACGAGACCGCCGATCATAAGAGCGGCTGTCCTGTTGTGCAGGTCATAAAGCGCGAGGATTGACGGCGACGGCCCGAACACGGCGCGCAGGAACAAGGTCGTCGAAGCGGCGAGAAGCACCGGGACGCCGTGGGCGAGATCTTCCCCGAACAAACCAAGCAGCAGGGGACCGACAAGAGCGAACCCACCGAGCACCGCGATGGAAAACGCGACCGACAGCACATTGGCTTCAGCCAGGCGTCGGGTCATCGCCTCGAGATCGTTTTGCGCCTTCGCCGCCGCGATATCCGGCATCCACAGCATGATGATCGACCGCATGGCGTAGCCGACGAGGATGCGGAACCGGAAGCAGATGTGCAAAAGCGCGACTTCCGCCGATCCGGCCAGAAACCCGGCAAGCAGGATCAGCACGTCGACGAGGAAGTCCCAGGACAACGAGATCGCCATCCACGGATAGGCGGCCTTGCGCCATCGCACCGTCTCATAGACAGGCGGCGTATCGAGCGTCTCGCGCAGCACGCCGAATGCCAGGAAACAGGCGACCGCCAGGGCAATCCAGGCGGTTCCGGCATAGAACAGCAGCACCAGATCGACACCGTCGGTCCAGCCGAAGACAACGGCAAGCACGACACAGGCAAGCAACAGGCCGGGTCGCAGAAAGGTTTCCGGCAGCATGCCCGCGACCTGCTTTTTCAACCCCACAAGCAGCGCCCCGAGCATGGTCATCGATGCAATCGCAAAGGCGGTCAGCCAGACAAGCGTAACGAACAATGCGCCGTTTGGTGGCAGATGGTCCGGCACGGTGACCACCAGCACCACGCCAAGACCGGCCATCGCGAGCGCCATGACCCCGCTGTAGCGGGCCGCGGTCCGGATGTAGCCGTTCAGTGCGCCGCGGCGATCGGTCGAGGCATATTCCGCGGCGAACAATGTCGCCACGCCGTTGAAGCCGACCGGCAGGCAAACGCAGACGATCCCGACCGCAGCCACGAAGACGGCAAAAACGCCGAGCGCCTCCGCACCGAAATGCCGGGCAATGATCAGGTTGATCAGGAACATGGCGGCCGCGCCGCCGATCCGCCCGCCGAACAGCGTCGAGAACCGCGCAA
>JANQQB010000039.1 GCA_028285165.1 Rhodobiaceae bacterium | reverse complement strand
ATCGCTCTGCGCAGGGCGCCTAGCCAAAATCCAGGACAAGCCGGTCAAACCGTCAAAATCTCTGAGACGAAGGACTAGGCCGGTACTCGCTCGACAGTCATGCGTCCAAATAACCACAGCCGGCGCGCCGTAAAAACGCAGCGCATCGGGAATAAACCCGGCCCCGTATCGTTTTCCTCGAAACATGCTGCACTCGTCCCGGAGGAAAGACCATGACATGCCCCCTGCCAAGCGGCGATCCGGACACGCTTTCGCGTCCTGCCCTGACCTGACCCGGCGCCCTGCCATGAACATCCTCATCGTGGAAGACGAAGCGCGTGTCGCTGACTTCATCATGCGCGGCCTGCGCGCCGAAGGCTGGACGGTCAGCCACGCCGCGGACGCGGAAACCGGCCTGGAACTGACACTCCGGGAACGTTACGACGTGATCGTTCTCGACCTCATGCTGCCCGGCCTGCCCGGCCAGGACTTCTGCCGCAAGCTTCGGGCCCGGAAAGATTTCTCGCCGATCCTCATGCTGTCGGCGCTCGATGCCCTCGACGAGCGGGTTGAAGGCCTGAAGATCGGGGCCGACGACTACATGGTCAAACCGTTCGAATTCGATGAACTCATCGCGCGCATCGAGGCGCTTGCCCGCCGGTCCGGCCGGTTTTCCGATGCCGAATCGGAAACCGTCTTGCGGGCCGGGTCGATCGTGCTCGATCTGGAAAGCCTGGAGGCGACGGTCGACGGCCGGCTTTTGGATCTCACGCCGAAAGAGCGTGAGATCCTGAAGCTGTTTCTGTCGAAGCCCGGGCGGGTGTTTTCCCGGGAACGCATCCTGAACAGCGTCTGGGGCGCGACGGAAGATCCGCTGACCAATATCGTCGACGTCTATGTCGGGCGGCTGCGTCGCAAACTTTCGGCGCGCGGCGCGTGTCTGCAAACCGTGCGCGGCGCCGGATACCGGCTGCGGATCGGCTAATCGCGACCGGGCCGGAAACATCCAAGATCCTCTCCTGTCACGGCTGGAAAGGGATACGGTCTAGGATGGGACCTTCCCTCCTCACCTGGCAACACCCATGAAACAAGCCCGAGTCTCCCAACCTCACGAGAGGTCCTATCCCGACCCGATCTGCGTGCGGGCCGGCGATGCCGTCACCCTGACCGGCCGCCGGGATATCTGGGACGGCCATTGCTGGCTCTGGGCGGTGGCCGAGGACGGTCGCGCCGGCTGGATCCCGGACGACCTGGTGCATCCCGGCCTGCGTGCGGCGAGCGCCGGACCGGCCACGGCGCAGCGCGACTATTGGGCGATGGAACTGAGCTGCGCCGTCGGCGACGTGCTCTCGGTTCTGGACGAACACCATGGCTGGGCGTGGTGCCGCAACGCCAAAGGTGAGGCCGGCTGGGTGCCGCTCAGGGTGCTTGAGATGTGTGCCTGACCCCGCTGAACCCGGAGTCAAGCGGGCGTGCCATGCGCGCGGTCGTCAGAAGAGCTTGTAGTTGACGCTGAAGCCGGCCATGAACTGATTTTCAGAACCTGCATCCGTCACGACCGGGCTGTCGGCCGCATCGCCGATCAGACGCGAATAGCCGCCAAGCAGCGTGGTCGACCACTTGTCGTTGATCTTGTAGTTGAGGATCGCCGCCACCCCGACATCCTTCAATCCGGCATCCGCATCGAAGGCGCGCAATCCGCTCGCCGCGGATCCAGCGGCCGTGACATCGAAGAAGGAATTCATGAAGTCTTCCGACGCGTAGGTCGTCGACACGCTGACGATGCCGGTCAGGGATTCGGTCAGCGGTCGGATCACACCGGTCCGCCCCTCAACGAGGGCACCGCCATGGCCGTCGATCACGTCGTGCATGGCGCTCAACTGGGCGAAGACGATCGTCGGATCATCGATCCCGAGCAGTTCCAGGGGGACGCCGGTCCGGATGAAACCGCCGAGTTCCAACGAGGCATCCACATCCGGCAACGCGTCAATGCGCACATCGTCCACATCGTCGCGGGAAAACCGGTATCGGAACATCGGTCCGATATCGATCGCCTTTGACGGCACGAGATCGGCTTCCAGACCGAGCCCGATCGAACGGATCGTCACGAACCGGTTTTCATAGGTGATCGGTGCGATCGGGATGACCTGGAGGTCATCAGAGCCCTCATAGTCTGCCGTAAAGCCGACACCGAGACCGACGGTCAGATTATGCGTCGGATCGTCGTCGGCAATGGCAGGAACAGCCACAGCGAGCGCGGCAACGAGACCGAGCGAGACACATTTGACAGGAAGCACGCGTTTCTCCACGTAGGCCCGGCTTGTCGGTCCGGACAGGAACCCGATGCATCGCTCCCCGCTGCAACGGTCTTTGATGGTATCGCATACATCTACAACGAATCGTTTGCAATTCGTTAAACAATACAAATCCCAGGTGCCCAAACTTTGCGCAGGCATGCGCGGCGATCCGTCCGGTCAGGCCTTGTTCTGCTGATCGTAGAATTCCGAGAAATGGTTGAGGAATTCGTCGAGAATGCCGTTTTCATGCCGCTCGCTCTTAGCCTCCCAGCGCTTCTGGTACAATTGCCAGGCCTTGGATTGCGGCAGGGAAAACACCGACGACGAAATCTCGGCCTCGATCGCGTCGGGTGCCATGTCCTCCAGAAGCCGGCCAAGCGCCTTCTGCATGGCGAAAATCGTCGCAAATTCGTGGCGTTCCAGATCGCTGAAGGCCTCGGTCACACTGCCGCCGGCATCCTTGAAACCGCGGCGCGACCGCGTGAACATCACAGTCAGGATCTCGTCGGCCGACGGCAGGAACTTCAACGGATTGTTGTCATCGGCCGCCAGCATCGTGCGGTTGGCGCTCTTGGTGATCGATTTCGCCTTTGCGCGGGCGGCCAGCAACACGGCAAGCCGTTCCACCACGATGCGCATGACGGCACCGACTTCCTCGGCCAGGGCCGCCTGATCAAGATGAGCAAAATCCGCCGGGTTCACGCGTGCGCCGCGGGCAAAGTGCTGGATGAAATCGCCGGCGGGGCCGGACGCTTGCGGCGATGCGGCATAGACCGGGTCCGGCGTGGGTGGCGGCGGTGCGACGGGTGTCGGAGCCGCAGGCGCTGCCGCGGCGGGAGTGGCTGCCGGCGGCATGGGTGCCGGCGGAACGGGCGGTGGTGCAACCGGTTCGGGGCCCGGTGCCGCAGCCGACGCGCCGGCACCGACCGGCGGTGGTGGTGCGAACGGTTCGCTTTCGCCGCCGCCGAGCGCTGCGAAACCGGCCGGGTTGTCGGTTGTCGGTCGGGCGGGGAGCGGCGGGGCGGGCGGCGGTGTCTGTGCCTGCTGGATGGGGGGCTGCGGCGCGGAGGGCTGCGGCACCGGAGCCGGTCCGGGCGCGCCCCAGGCCGATGATGCCGGCGGTGCCGGATCAGGCGCGCCACCGAAGGCCTGCGGGTTCTCGAAGGTCTGCGGCAATTCCACGTACTGGCTCTCGAAACCCGCCTCCCGCGGGGCGCGCTGTTTCGGCGGTACGAGGTCGCGGCGGTCGATCGGCGCCGGCGCCGCGGAATCGTTGGCCCAGATGTCGTTGGATTCAAACGCCGCAGGCTGTTGCGCCGGCGTCCAGGCGCCGGCAGCCGGATCCGGCACCTGGGGCGCGGCCTGCGGCGCTTCCGCTGCGCCCGCCGCGTCGTCGATGCCGGAAATCTCGACGGAAATTACATAATGACCGATCGTCAGCCGGTCTCCGTTCCGCAGGCGATGCGGCGACTTTACCCGATCGCCGGCGCCGTTCAGGAAGGTCCCGTTGGTGGAGACGTCATAGAGCGCGTATCCCCCGTCCTCGAAGCGGATCTCGCAATGTTTGCCCGACACGTGACGATTCGGATCCGGCAGCGTCCAGTCGAGATGGGCATCGCGGCCGACATCGAATCCGCGTCGGTCCGACTGATAGAATGTCGGGCCGCCATCGGGCATGGCGTCGAAATTGTCTACACGAAGCAAGATCGTCATGGCATCGATACCGGTCGAAGACGCCGACACTATAGCAGTCGCCGACGTCGATGCATGCGGCTTTTACGCATTCGCGCGTATCCTGCAAGGGCAAGCTGCCGGGACCGGGCGGTCACCGTCGATGCCAGGTGCACAGAAACGCAGAAGCCGGCAGGGATTGAACCATAGCGAAATTCCGACGCTCGCTCTCCAGGCCTCCACGAGACGGGGGCATGGGCACTGCCCCATGGGGCCATGCATTGGAAAACGAGCGCCGGAACGTCACTATGAATTAGGTGTCACGCGGCGCTGACCAGGTTGACGCCGCCATTGACATAGGCCTTGAGGATCTCGGCACGGCGGCCGACATCAACCCGCGCCAGGGCGCCCAGCACGGCGGCATTCGAGGCCTTGGCGGTGAGGTGCGCCGGGGCCGGCACCGGATATTCGGCATCCATGGCCATGGACCCGCCGGACCAGCCCGCAGCCAGGGCCACCCAGGCGCCCGGTGTCTTGATGGGAGCATTCATGCCGGCGACAAGCGCCGAGCGGCGATGGTCCTCATCCGGTTCGCGGACCCAGCTTTCGGCGACCGTTACCAGATCGCGTTCCTCCTGGCTCAGTTCGGCGCCGTTATAGGTCACGCATTGATGCGCCCACCAGACGGCCTCGCGCCGCGGCAGCATGTATGCGCAAAAGGTGATCGCCTCTTCCGGAGTTTCCGAACGGCTGAGACCCTCGACAAATCGAAGCGGCGGATCACCGGTCGGGCTCGCCGTCATGTCCTCATAGACCGTCGGAAAGGCTTCATAGACCTCATGGGCGGTGTTGAAACGCAGCCGTGCAGACATTCATGAACCTCTGTTTTCATTCGGCGGGCAGATGGTGGGGAAGCGGCCATACAGGCGCAAGGCGGGGGGCGCGGTGCGAGGTCCGCTTCTTTGCGGCGATAAACTGCACCGCCGGTCGTGGCGGTCTATACGCGGCCGCGACAATATGGTCTTCACATGTTCCTCCCTCCCAGGTACCGGGTGTCCCCCCGGTCTTCACGGTCTCCGCCAATTCCATGCGACAACGCATGAGGCCGTCTGAGCCGGCAATGCATCGCGCGGTGTCGAACGGCACCGTCAGTTGATCAACACCATGCCACCCTTGATCGTCATGATTGCGTCCGCCTTATGGGTCGCAAACAGTCCTTTCGTGGTCAAATCCATCGACGCCTGCACCTTGATCGTCATCGATTTTATTGTGATGTCGGTCTGCGTCATGGTGATCGTGCTCTGGCCGCATTTCAGCCTGATCTTCTGGCCCGCCTCGATGTCGAGGACCTTGCCGACGTCCAGCGTGTCGTTGGAGCCGATCTCGGTGTCGCGGTCATTGCCGACTTCGCGGGTTTCATCGTTCTTGACCGTGCCCTCCAGATCCTTTTCGGCGTGGAAACGGATCTTCTCGCTGCCGGCCTTGTCCTCGAAGATGAACTCGTTGTAGCCGCCGCCACCTTCGGAGGATTCGGTCTTCCAGCCGGCAATCGTCTTGTCGCCGGGCAGCGAATAGGGCGGCTTGTTGTCTTCATTGTAGACGGTTCCGGATACGAACGGCCGGTCGGGATCGCCGTCGAGGAAGTTGATCACCGCCTCCATGCCGACGCGGGGAATGAAGATGCCGCCCCATTCCTTGCCGGCCCAGACCTGCGCCACCCGGCAACGCCGCGATTTCTTGTCGTCGCGGTCCCAGTGAAACTCGACAAGCACACGGCCATCCTCGTCGACGTCGATCTCGCCATCGCCGACGACGCGCGCCGTCTGCGGCCCGTAGATGCGCGGTTTTTCCGTCGTGCAGAGCGGCGCGATATCGCGGTCGCTCGGCAGCAGCTCATAATTGCCCTGATAGGTATCGTCGGCATCCATGATGGCGCCGCTGCGATAGGATTCGGACACGAAGGTGTGGGTGGCGCGCAGGATCAGGTATTCCCGGTTCTGCGCACCGTTCGGGTGATCGGTCAGCGTCATCAGACCGCCCGGATAACAGTGAATGGAATCGCCGGAACACAGAACGCGCTTGTCCAGCGCCTGTTCGGCATTCAGCCGGGCCTCGGCGTAATTCTGACCGTCGCCCGTCTCGTAATAATTGCCGGGATATTCGTAGACTTCGAGGTCGGCATTGGCGTAGGCGCCGTCGCCCTGCTTGTCGACTTTCATGTCGGAGGTCGGTTTCTTGAAGTCGTAGTCGTTCAGGACCACCTTGCCGGAGGTGAACCGGCGCTCCGGAATCCAGTGATAGATGTGCTCCTCTTCCCGCCGCTCGCCGGCGGAGAGCGGAATAAAAGGGCGGGTCGATCCCGGTATCGGCTGATAGGATGTGCTGGAATCCGACATGACCAGGGTGTGCTGACCCTTTTCGTGTTCGAAATAGTAAGAGATGCCCTCGCGCTCCATCAGCCGGCAGACGAAAGCAAGATTTGATTCGCGGAATTGCACACAATACTCAAGCGTGCGATAGGATTTGCTCAAGTTGTTGCGGAATTTCGCAAAACCATGCTCACCGAATACTTCAGCAATGATATCCGGCGCGGTCATATTGGCAAAGATCCGGCTGTCGCTCTGATGCCCGAGCAACCAGAACCAGGGACGCAGCACGATACGGTAGACATATTCCGTATTGCGCACGCCAAGCCATTGCGCCTCGGTCAGGATCCCGTCGAAATGCCGCTCGCTGCCGTCATGGGTCTTGAACGACACTGACGCATTGCGGCCCAACGCCTTGTCGAAATCGATGTTTTCATCATCGCTCACGGCTTCGATCCGGCATTCGAACAGTTCGCTCAGGCCCTCCGTGCCATCAAACCGCGTGATCGCCAATTTGTCTTTGCCGAGTGGCGTTGTAAGTACGGCGATGCGGGTATCTTGCAGTTTCTGATTTACCATGGCGGTTGAAGGTCCTGATATAGTTTTTGCCGGGCCAAATCTTGACATATCACATCGAAATTCCGATAGTCTATTTCAATAGCGGGCGGCTAATTTTAGGAGTTCACGTGTTCTCATATCGCCTGAAAGTATTCACAATCGCCAGCGTTTTCCTGACGAGTCTAACCTCTGCGTCAGCCGACCCGGCGTACAAAGCCGACGATGTCGTCAACTTCTTCACCAAGAAACCAGGTCTCGGCCTGACACGCGGCATCTGTGTCGGAACGGCCCAGGAATGCGACAAGGAAGCCAAACCGCCGTCGACCTTCGACATGCTGGTTACATTCGACGTCGGATCGCACAACCTGACCTCGGAAGCGCAAACCAATCTCAGCGAGTTCGCCAAGGCGCTCAAGGATGAACGGCTCGAAGCAGCTCGGTTCGCAGTCGAAGGGCATACCGATGCCCGCGGCACCGACCAGTACAATTTGAGCCTTTCGGTGCGTCGCGCGGAAGCCGTGATCGGGTTTCTCGAAAGCCAAGGCATTGCACGCGAGCGCTTCGAGGCCAAAGGTTTCGGGGAAACCTCGCCACGTGTGGAGGACCCGCTCGACGCAATCAACCGGCGCGTGGAGACCCGCATCCTGCTGCAATAGCGGCGCTCCACCGGATGCCGGCAAACATCTGCCGGGCCGGACAGGATTCGACCCGGTTTCCGACCCTATGGATTTGAATAGCTACGGGCCGGCCGACGTCGTGGTAGTGTGCTCCGCCGATCCGGCGAAGCAATTCAGGGTCGGGCGCCTCCCCGCAAGCCGACCCGACAGGCAACTTCTTTGCCGGGCATCGTCCGGCCTTTACGAACGATAAAGCAGTCGGGCGCCGCTGCGTTTCAATCGGCGGCCGGTTGATCTAAGATTGAAATGCGCCTCTGCCGGCGCGCCGAGTACTTGTGACGTCGACGACGTCCGGTCGTTCCTCTTACCGCCGACGGCTCGGTCGCGCCGTCGGTCAGCACAGCCGAGATTGAGCGACGCCCATGCCCTTGCCCGCCTCACCCCTTCACCCCGCGGTTCGCTGATGCGGTATTCCTGGCTTCTGGAGGATACGGCGGAAGAACCGCCTTGCGGCCCGGACCTGGAACAAACCGATCCGGAATATTTCAATCATCTTCTGACCGCAGAAAGCCTGCTGCCGGACAGTTTCTTCAAGTTCGACCGGGCAACGATCGACCTGCGCGAACAGACCAAGATCCTCGCAGACTATCTGAAACAGTGCCGGGACATCCGGCTGTTGTGCCTGGAAGCCAAGTTCCGCATCCTGTTCGGCCAGCCGGCGGAATTCTTTGAATGTCTGATCGGCATCGACAGCCTTCTGCAGACCCATTGGGACACGGTCTATCCGCGCGGCGAGGGCGAGGATTTCATGATGCGGTCGGCCGCGATCTCGACGATCGAGGACCTCAAGACCGTCATTCTCCCGCTTGAATATGCACCGCTGGTCACCGACCGACGACACGGCCCGATCACCTATCGGGCACAACGGGTCGCCCTTGGCGATGTCGGCATCCGGGAAGGCGAAAACGAACTCGATTCCGGAACGATCGTCGAGACGCTCGCTGCGGAAGACCACCGGGAAGCGTCGGAGAAGCTGTATACCCTCGGCGTGCAGGCCAAACAGGCCCTGGACGCGATCCGCGCGGTCTTTATCGACAAGTCCGGCTATGAATTCGCACCGACGTTCGACGGTGTGATCGCCGTTGTCGACGGGATTACCGGGCTGATCGGCGAAGCCCGGCCCGACCTTGCCCGTTCCGACGACGAGGATAATGCCGGCGATACGGAAGGCGCGGACGGCGACGATCCGGACGGCGGCGATCCAGAGGCCGGAGCCGTTGCAGGCGGCGACGCCGGCGATACCCGGATCGTCAGCCAGACGATCGTCGTGGCCGGCGTTGAAATCTCAGGACGCGGCCCGGCCCGACAGGCTCTGCAGTCGGCTTCCCAGTACTTCGCCGACAACGAACCGTCGAACCCAGCATTGATCCTTGTTCACCAGGCGCAAAGCCTCGTGGGCAAGTCTTTTGTCGATGCAATGCAAATTCTTGTCCCGTCGGCCGTCGACAGCGCACGACTCAAGGTTCTCGCCGACAAGGACTTGGAATTGTCGATCGATCAGATGCGCTCTCTGAGCTCAGAAGCGCTTCAAAATCAACAAGTTGAAACGTCAGGCGACGGCACGGAGGAGGCTGCCGGCAACGCCTTTCAAGCCACGAATCGGGCCGAAGCCGTTGCTCTGATAAAGGGTGTGGATCAATTCTATCGCGCGAATGAACCCTCAAGTCCGATCCCAATGCTCTTAGGAAAAGCACGGAAGTACTTGAATATGGATTTCGAGATCATATTATCAGACTTGCTTCCCAAGAGGGAACCCGAAGATGATAGTGGTTAGATCTTCAGTATAAGTATTTTCGTGGTGTCTGTTTGGCAGTGT
>JANQQB010000036.1 GCA_028285165.1 Rhodobiaceae bacterium | reverse complement strand
CGAAACCCTGCGCACCCAAGCGCCGGCGTCACTGTGCTTCGGAACGCTGACCTGGCCGCATCAATTGGTCCGCATCCTTTTGTGCGAGCAATTGTATAGGGCCGCCACGATCCTGACCGATCACCCCTATCATCGCGGCGGCTGAGCCGGTCTCGTCCGTTGCGCGGTCGCCGACGCTTAACAAAACAGAAACGGCTTTCTTTCAATCTCGCTCCGCTGCCGATATAGACGGTGGATCGCCGCGGCCCGTAGCAGCAAAGGGACCGGAATTGCTTCGGATCAGCCTGCAGACCTCCGTATTGGCGCTTTTGGTCGGCCTTTTTCTTGCCGAACCGGGCATCGCCGAAAATGACCCCGCGGACGGCGGGTCGACGGCAGGCGATTTTGCCGATCAGGCCAAGGCGCTCACTCCCCGCCAGCAGGCGGCGGCCTTGCGCAGCGATCTGGAACAGCTTGGCGCAGAACGGGCCAACAGCGAGGGGCGACAGCGCGCCCTCAGGTCGGAAATCACCCGGTTGACCGCCGATCAGAGCAATCTTCAATCCGCTCTGGTCCGCACGGCCGATCAGTTGCGCGCATTGAACCGGTCGATCGACGAGGGCATCGCCCGCCTTCAATCTCTGCAAAAAACCGAAGGCCGGCTGCGTGGCGACCTGGTCGTCCGGCGTGCCGAGCTGGCTGCCGTGCTGGCCACGTTGCAAAGGATCGGCCGGCATCCGCCGCCGGCACTTGCGGCACGGCCAAGCGATGCGCTGGGCGCCATCAGAAGCGCGATCCTTCTCGGAGCGGTTATGCCGGAAATCCGGGCACAGACCGACCGGCTGCAGGATGACCTGACCGCACTTGAAACCCTTAAGACGGCGATAGGGCGCGAAAGGCGCTCCCTGGAGACCGATGCCGAACGGTTCGGCGACGAGAATGCGCGCCTTGAATTGCTGCTCGAGGAGAAACGCCGGTCCCGGACCGAAACGGAGGCGGCGCTTGCGCTGGAGCGCAAACGCGCCCGGGTTCTGTCGGAACGGGCCGACACTCTCAATGAATTGATCCGGGAAATGGAAAAGGAGGCAGCGCTCGCAGCGCGGCGGCCACAGCAAAGGTCCAAGCCGGACTCGTCGGCCGTGTTTCGCGCCGTTCCATTCTCCGAAACCGTCGGATCGCTTCGCTTGCCGGCGGACGGTTTGCCGCTGCGGCGATTCGGCGAAGAGGACAGTCTCGGGGTTCCGTCACGGGGATTGTCGTTGCGCGTACAACCACTTGGCCGCATTTACGCCCCGGCTGACGCACAGGTTGCCTATGCCGGACCGTTCAGAAGCTACGGCGAAGTCTTGATCCTCGACGCCGGTGACGGCTATCATATGGTTCTATCCGGCATGGATCGAATCGATGTGGGGCGCGAACAATTCGTCCTGGCGGGTGAGCCGGTTGGCCGAATGGGGACCACCCGGTACGCCAGTGCCGGAACAATTGATATACAATCTTCCGAGCCCGTCCTCTATATAGAGTTCAGGAAGGACGGTAGGGCGATTGACCCGAGCCCGTGGTGGGCGACACCAGGAGCCGAAAAGGTTGGCGGATGATTAAGAAACTCTCACTGTTCATGTGCGGTGCGGCGATCGGCGCATTCTCGATCCTCGCCGTCTCGCAATCGACATTGCAGCTCACGGATCAGGCCGTCGCGGCCAGCGCGGACACCTATCGTCAGCTGAACCTGTTCGGGGACGTGTTCGAGCGCATCCGGGCGGACTATGTCGAACAGCCTGAAGAGGCCGAACTGATCGAATCGGCGATCAACGGCATGCTGACATCGCTCGATCCGCATTCGAGCTATCTGTCGCCGAAGAATTTCCGCGACATGCAGGTCCAGACCCGCGGTGAATTCGGCGGTCTCGGCATCGAAGTCACGATGGAGAACGGCTACGTCAAGGTGGTGACGCCGATCGACGACACGCCGGCGCAACGGGCCGGTGTTCTGGCCGGTGACCTGATCACCCATCTGGACGGCGAGAACGTCCAGGGGCTGACGCTCAACCAGGCGGTCGAGCGCATGCGCGGCCCGGTCAAGACCGAGATCAAGATCACGGTGCGCCGTGAAGGCGCGGACGGACCGATCGACATTGCCATCGTGCGCGACCGGATCCGCATCAAGTCGGTCCGCTCCCGCAAGGAAGACGACATTGCATATCTGCGGGTGACCCAATTCAACGAACAGACCTATGACGGCCTGAAAAAGGCGATCGAGACGTTGCAGGACGAAATCGGAGCCGACCGGTTGAAAGGCTATGTGCTTGATCTGCGCAACAATCCGGGCGGATTGCTCGATCAGGCGATTTCAGTGTCCGATGCCTTCCTCGACAAGGGCGAGATCGTTTCCACACGCGGGCGCGAGAGCCGGGACACCCAGCGCTACAACGCCCGGTCCGGCGACCTGACCAAGGGTCTGCCGATCATCGTATTGGTGAATGGCGGATCGGCCTCGGCCTCGGAGATCGTCGCCGGAGCGCTTCAGGACCATCGCCGCGGCACCGTGCTCGGCACCCGCTCGTTTGGCAAGGGCTCCGTCCAGACGATCATCCCGCTTGGCAAGAACGGTGCGATCCGACTGACAACGGCCCGCTATTACACGCCCTCCGGCCGGTCGATCCAGGCGCAGGGCATCGATCCCGATATCGAACTGTTCCAGGATCTTCCTGAAGAGCTGAAGGGCCGGGCCGAATCCTCCGGTGAGGCGGGCCTGCGCGGTCACCTCAGTTCCGAGGACGGCGAAGAGAAGTCCGGGTCTCAGGCCTATGTGCCGCCGGATGTCAAGGACGACAAACAATTGCAATTCGCCATGGCGTTGCTGCGCGGTGAAAAAGTCGACACCGCCTTCCCGCCGGATCCGGAAAAGGCAGCCAAGAACTGAGCTGCATTGTAATCCGAACACCACGCATACCGCGCCCCGCCTTTCCGGCGGGGCGTTTTTTTTGATCGAAGCACAAGATGGCCCACCCCTGCGGGCCGCCGCTGGCGCGGGCGCTTCGGTGAGTGAAGAATTGGTTAACGATTGTTAAGCATGATGTCGCGAATCGCGTCTGCGCCTCGGGGCGGCCGGAGCGGGACGACGACTTTGGAACGGGGACCATGGCAACTGACGTGCTGTCCACGCCGCTCGGCTATAAGGACGTCATAAAGAAACGCCTTTGGCCGCTGCCCATTGGATGGATCAGTGCCGGCCTTTCGGCCGCGATGATGACCACCATGGCGCTGTGGGTCGTCTTTGTGGACGATCCGTTCGGCGGTGAACCGGTTGCGGTCGTGACCATCGAGCGCCAGGCGCCGGGCGTGACCATCAAGGACGTCGAAGTCGTTGATGTGGCGCCGAGCCTGCCGTCGGGCGATGATCCCGCTCAGGCGGGAACCGACGATCCAGGCCGGCCACCGCCGCCTGAAATCGAGTTCACTGACGATCTGGCCTCGGATGCCGGAACCCGGTTCGCGCTGTCCACCACGCCCGAGGCCAAGCTGACCGAGAAGGGCAAGTACGGCACGCTGCCGCGCATTGCAGAGGATGGCGCGCGCCCGCTTGATCTTTATGCGGCACCGGTTGCCAGAGGCGCGGTCGATTCTCCGAAAATCGTGCTCGTCGTCAACGGTCTCGGGCTCAGTCAGACCGGCACCCAGGAGGCGATCCGCCTTTTGCCGTCCGGTGTGACGCTCGGGTTTGCACCCTACGGGTCCAGTCTGGAACGCTGGGTCCAGCGCGCGCGCCAGGAAGGTCACGAACTGCTTCTGCAATTGCCCTTGGAACCGTTTGACTTTCCGGACAACGATCCCGGTCCACACACGCTGCTGACGAAGCTTTCGGAAAGCCAGAACCGCGACCGGCTGCACTGGCTGCTGGCCCGCATTACCAATTATGTCGGTGTAGTGAATTATATGGGCGCCCGGTTCACCGCCAACAGCGAGGTCTTTGCGCCGGTGATGCGCGAACTGGAAAACCGCGGCCTTCTGTTCTTCGACGACGGGTCTTCCAGCCGCAGCGTGGCCGACAAGCTGGCCAAGGCGTCAAAGGCTCCCTTTGCCAAGGCCGACATGACGATCGATTTTGTCGCGACACCGGAACAGGTGGACGCCCGCCTCCTGCAATTGGAGGCCCTGGCCCGGTCGCGGGGGCTGGCGGTCGGCGTGGCCTCGGCCCTTCCTGTCAGCATCGAGCGCATTGCCGAATGGGCCGAAGGCCTTGAGGCGCGCGGTGTGTTCCTCGTCCCGCCGAGTTATGTTGCCCGCTCCGATCAGGCCGGATAGGACTGGTTCATCGCGCGGCTGCGCGGTGCGGCCCATTCCGGAGTGAGGAGCGCCCGTGACGGAAGTCGAACGTCTGCCCTATCGGCCATGTGTCGGGGCGGTGATTTTCAATCCGGCCGGCTTGGTCTGGATCGGCAAGCGCACACTGAAATCCGAACGCCTGGCGGACGCCCCGCCCTGGCAGATGCCTCAAGGCGGCGTCGATCCGGGGGAAGATCCGCTCGCGGCGGCCCGCCGTGAAGTGCGCGAGGAAACCGGCATCACCTCGCTTGAATTCCTGGCCGAGGCGCCGGACTGGTTTTCCTACGACTTCCCGCCCGAAGTGCTGGCCGAACTGTCGCGCAAGCGCAAGTTCCGTGGCCAGACGCAGAAATGGTACGCCTTTCGATTCACCGGTCCGGACACCGAGATCGATATACTCGAACCTGAAGAGGGGGCGGATCAGGAATTTTCCGAATGGCGCTGGGCGCGGCTCGAGGAATTGCCCGGCCTGATCATCGCCTTCAAGCGGCCAGTCTATGAACAGGTCGTGGCAGCCTTCCGGCACCTCGCGGCCGAGCCCGCTCCGACGGCCGGCACGCCGGAACCCTGAACGGCCGCAAGCACCGGCGCGACGGAACGTTGCGTTCGACCGTCAGATCTGAATGCCGCTTTGCTGCGCCAGTTCCCTCAGCGATGTCTGCGGCCGAGCGCCGATGTGGGAAATCACCTCCGCCGCGGCGAGCCCGCCGAGCCGACCGCAGGTCACGAGGTCGGCGTCGCGCGCCAGGCCGTAGAGGAAGCCGGAGGCATACAGGTCTCCGGCACCGGTCAGGTCGACGATGTCATCGACCGGCGCGGCATGGATGTGATGGGTTTCGTCCCGGGTGACCGCCAGCGATCCTTCCGCGCCGAGCGTGACCGCGGCAAGTGTTGCGTCGGCCCGCACCGCGTCGACCGCCGAATTGAGGTCGCTGGTCTGGTACAACGCCTTCAGTTCATGTTCGTTGGCAAACAGGATGTCGACCGCATCACGCCGCACCAGATCGAGGAATTCATCCCGATAGCGGTCGACGCAGAAGGAATCCGACAGCGTGAGCGCGACCGAGCGTCCGGCCGCATGGGCTGCGTCCGCGGCCTTGCGGAAGGCTTCCTTGGCGGCCGGCGGGTCCCACAGATACCCTTCCAGATAGGTGATCCGCGCGGCGCCGATGGTCGCCGCATCGATATCGTCG
>JANQQB010000034.1 GCA_028285165.1 Rhodobiaceae bacterium | reverse complement strand
GTCCGCGTTCGCCGAATTCCGGACCGCCGAATTGGCGCGCGGCGCGCCGAGCGCGTTCGATGCGATCCGGCGTGGACGGATGCGAGGAGAGGAAATCCGCGCTTTGGCCACCGTCCCGCCGGTTTTCGCGGAACGAGGAAAACCGCGACAGGGAGGTCAGAAAGCGTGAGGCGGCATAGGGATCGTAGCGGGCATTGCCGCTGGTCCTGATGCCGATCAGATCGGCCTCCAGTTCCTGGATCTGCGAAAACTGGGCAAGCGATACCTTGGTGGACGCCAATGTCACCTGCGCCAGTTCGGGATTTCCGACGACCTGGGCGGCAACCTTGGCTGCCAGCGCCACGCTTTCCTGCTTTCGAGCCCGGGCAATGCCATGCCGGGCGGTCACGTGCGCGATTTCATGCGACAGGACGGCGGCCAGTTCGGCTTCGTCATTGGCCAGGGCCACGAGGCCACGGGTGACATAAAGATATCCGCCGGTTACGGCAAAGGCATTGACGGTCGGAGAGTTGAGGATGGTGACGCGGTATCCCCGCGCCGGCTCGTCGGATGCCGGTACCAGCCGGCCGAGCACACGGGTGACCAGGGATTCGATCGACTTGTTTTCGTAGACGCCGCCATACTTCGCGAGAATCTGCGGATGCGACCGCTGGCCGACGCGGCGCTCGCTCGGCGTCGTGATGTCCTGTCCGGACGTGGCCGGGCCGACCGTGATCTCCGGTTGGGAGACCAGCCCGGCACAGCCTGCGAGAAAACCCGCAAGCCCCACGCACAGCAGACTTTTGCGAACAGAAAACGCCATTAGGGCCTGTCTTCACTCATGGATGCGGTGCCGGCGTGGCCCCTTTGCCCAATGGCTAGGCGCGGAAAGCGCGGTAGTGTTGACCACTTTAAGCTTTTCGTAACGACGTCCATTGGGCAAAGGGGCCACGTCCCGAAGGGATTTGGCCAGATTGGTCCAGGAAGGCGGTGCTCGTCGTCGAATATGCACGGCATGTCCTTCCTCCTCACACCACATTCCTGGACCAGTCTGGCCAAACCGGCACCGCATCCATGAGTGAAGACAGGCCCTGATCCCAGGGACCTTCGAACCTTTTTCTCGTCTCCCCCGGAGTCGGACGTTTCCCGGCCCACCTGTCCGTCGACCCGAAACGCATCTCGTCAGGGAGCCCGCCCAAGCGGTTGACTTTCATGGTGGAATCCGCGCTGTCGTTGCCGCCTTGAGCGCGGTTCAACTCGAGGTTCGGCCCTGATCGTCGCGGAGTATTGAACATATATCCAATTGTACAGCAATGTGACACGCCAAAATTTCGCAAATGACAGGCGGATTCGGCGTCCGACAAAACGATTCTTTGCCAAGGTGACGCAAAATGACAACATTTGCCCGACGATCCGTTCACCTGCTGGCCGGCAAGGATCGTCTTCGCGAATCGCGTTACCGAAGCACCTCGATCTGATCCAGGCTCGTTACGGCGATGCGGCCGCCCTTCCACGGATCGGCCATGCCGCGGACCCGCACACGTTTGCCCATGAGCGTTAAGATCCGGTCAAGTTCGGCCGGCTCGAACAGACGTTTGGTGACCGAAACGGTAAAATCCTGGCTCCAGTCGAACCCGAAATTCAGATAGATGACGTGGTCGCGATCGCCGATCGAGCGGATCCGGCCTTCGACGATTGCGAAACGACGGTCGGGGATGCGCGCCGCCCCCGTTCTCCGGTCGACTTCCTGGTAGGGCGCCAGCGACAGCGCCCAAAGGCCCCGTGCAGCCCGCCTCGCCTGGTCTTCCTGCCGATAGAGCTCTATGCAACAGGCGTGGCTGTCGGCCCCGGGCAGGACAACGGCGAGGCCCTCGGCCAACAGGTCCTTGCGCAGGAACGCGCCTCGTGAAGACGTCCCGGCATCGCCGGACAGGCGGCCATAGCGATCGCGTTCGGCTTCAAGACGACAGGCGACAAGTGTCGCCTGTTCCAACAGAGCGGCGATGCGCGCCTGCCGCTGCTCAGCCAGTGCCGCGCGGTCGGTGTCCGACAGGGCGCCAAGCCGGTCGGCATACAAGATATCGGCCATATGCAATGCAGTGCCGTCGGACAGCACCGGATCGCCGGTGTCGGACAGGGCGGCAATGCGCGCTCCGTCCTGCGGGTCGAAAACGATCGTTGCCGGCGGGTCGCCCGATCGGTCCGGACACATGGCAGGCGGGGCCTCGTTTCCCATGGATTGGCCAGCGAGCAGGCAGGCCGTCAGCAGGGTGACGAACCCGGCCTGTGTCATGGCGTCAATCCTGGTTTCGAAAACGGTGCTCGCTTATCGATTGCCCTGTCCGAAATCGGACGGATGGCGTCCTCGACAGGATTTGAACCTGTGACCTACTGCTTAGGAGGCAGTCGCTCTATCCAGCTGAGCTACGAGGACCGCGGTCCGTTTTACCGGAATCGCCGGACAACGGCAATCGATCGTGCCCGCAAAACCGGCGCAAGGCGGACCCGGCGGTGCTTGCACAGGTGTGCAAGACGGTCTATCGCACGATACGGGCTCCCTCATGGGATCCGGGACGGACAGAACAGGACGGGTGCACTGAAACTCTTCTTCGACCGGAACGGCGAGGCCATGCAGACGCTCAGGCGTCTGCTGGTGGACACGGCAAGCCTCTATGTCTGGCACTATGCGCTCGCCGTCTTTTTCATGGCCATCGTTGCCGGTGCCACCGCGGCGACGGCGCTGGTCATGGAGAACATCGTCAACGACATTCTGCTGCGCCGCGACGAGACGATGCTCTACGTCATCGCGGGCGTCATCTGTTCCGTCTACGTGCTGAAGGGCGCGGCGACCTACGGCCAGCTCGTGACGCTCGGCCGAATCAACAATTCCATTGTCGCGCGGCTGCAGCGCCAGCTTTACGACCGCCTCGTCACGCAGACGGTGCCGTTCTACGATCGCACCGAATTCGGCGAAATCGCGTTGCGCATGGGGACCTGTGTGCATGCGGCGCGTGAGGTGCTCAATCTCCTGATCCTCGGACTGGGACGGGACGGCATGAAGCTGGTCGGCCTGGTCGGCGTGATGGTGGCCAAGGACTGGCAATTGTCGATCCTGGTCTTCCTCGTCGGTCCGCCTGCCATCCTCGGCGTATCGGTTCTGGTGCGCCGCTTGAAGAAGGTCGTGCGGGTGGAGATGGATTCGTTTGCAAAAATCCTGAACACGGCGAAAGAGACCAAGACCGGTATCCGGGTTATCAAGGCGTTCAACCTGGAAAACCGGATGAGCGAGCGGGCGGACGAGTCCATCGCAATCGTCCAGAACCGGGCCGACAAGGCGGTCGCCCTGAAAGCCCGGACAAGCCCGATCATGGAGACGCTCGGCGGCCTGGCGATCGCCGGTGCCATGCTGTTCGTCGGATCGCGTATCACCGATGGGAGCGTCAATCCTGGTGAATTCGTCGCCTTTCTGACCGCCTTCTTCCTGGCCTACGAACCGGCGAAAAAATTGGCGCGCCTGCATGTTTCGCTCGGCGGCGTGCTCGTGCAGGCGCGGCTCCTGTTCGATTATCTCGACGAACCCAACCAGCTCGAAGACCGGCCGGGCGCCGGCGACCTTGTCGTCAGCGACGGGCGGATTGCATGCGAAGATGTGTGTTTTTCCTATGGCGAGGGACCGGTCTTGAACGGCCTGACCCTGTCGGCGATGCCGGGCCAGGTTACAGCCCTTGTCGGGCCATCCGGCGCCGGTAAGAGCACGGTCTTTTCCCTGATCGAACGGTTTGTCGCGCCGAATTCGGGACGCATCACCATCGACGGTACCGATATCTGGGACGTGAAGGCGCATTCCCTGCGCCAGCATGTGGCGTTCGTTACGCAGGAGACCTACCTGTTCGAGGGTACGATCGCGCAAAACATCGCACTGGGGTCGGAGAACGCCTCACCCCGGGCGATCGAGGAAGCGGCGCGCAACGCGCATGCCCATGATTTTATCCTGGAACAGGAAGGCGGCTACGACACCCAGGTCGGCGAGGGCGGCATGAAACTCTCCGGCGGACAGCGTCAGCGGATCGCGATCGCGCGGGCCATGCTGCGCGACGCGCCGATCCTCCTGCTTGATGAGGCGACCGCGTCGCTCGACGCCGAATCGGAATCCAAGGTGCAGGAGGCGCTCGATCGTCTGATGGCCGACCGCACGACGATCGTCATTGCGCACCGCCTGTCGACGGTCCGCAATGCCGCGTGCATTCACGTGATGGATCGGGGGCGCGTCGTGCAATCGGGCACGCACGACGAATTGATCGGAAAGGGCGGCCTTTACGCGACGCTCTACAATCTGCAATTCGAGGACGGCGACCGCGGCGCCGCCTGAGCGACGTCGTCAACTGGCGTTGTGCGCAGCGCGAACTAGCGCCGGGCCGCGTGTTTTTCGCCGCCACCGGTGAATTGCAGCTTCTTGTTCTTGATCAGAAGCACACCGGACTTGGTCCCGATCGAAATGCGGTAGGGAATCAGGAACTGATTGCCTGGCGCCGGGACCAGCCAGGTTTCCAGGTTCTTGTTCTCGCGCAGGTAGATCACCGTCTTTTTGTTCGGCCGGTGTCCGGCAACGGGCACCCAGCGCGCACCGCATACGGCTGCCGGGCCGGTATAGCCGGCGGTCCGGACATTTTCGAACCGACGGAAATACAATTTCACGTCGTAGCGGGTCCAGCCGTCGAAAATCGGGATGCGTTGTTTGCAGGCGTCCTTGCCAAGCGTGTCGCCCTTGGCCCGGTACGGCACGATCGCCGCGCTCAGCGGGTCGAGCACATTGGATTTGTGACGGGATTTGACTTCCACACGGTCCGGCAACTTGCGCAGAGCCGGACGCGCGGACAGATCCCGGATGGACCCGCCGGACAGGCGCATGCGCACGTTCGTGGTCAGCTTCCTGGTCTTGGAATCCATCGAGTAGCGGGCCGGTCGGACCGTGTTGCGGCCGAGGCGCCCGCTTGCCTTTGCGTGGCTCTTGCTTTCCACCACGAGCTTGGCGATGCCCCAGGTTTCGATCTTCACCTGGGCGGCGTAATCCCGGCCCTTGATCGCCATCGACATCTTTGCCTTCGCAAACGGCAGGCCGGCGATGGAGAGGTTGTAATCACCGAGCAGCGAAAGGTCGCTTTTTGCTTCGGCCCGATCCGCTGCGCCGAATACGAGGCCGGCGGTCAGGGCGGTCACCGCCAACGCGCTGGCGGCATGACGTCTGAAGAAACTTGGTTCAATCAAGGTCATCGACGATTCTACACCCTGTTTGCGATCCGACGAGCGGAGTCTCGTGCGTTCGATTCGAACCTTTATAACCGGACTACGCAGATAATTTGTCGTTATAGTGTATGAGTGGTTAAAGAAAGTTCCAGCGGCAAAATGTCTTCGGTTTTTCTTGACGAAGCCCGATCGGAACACTAAGAAAGCCGCACTTTCCAAGGCAGTCAAGACGAGAGACGTCGCCCCGCCCGGCCGGCGGGGCTTGGTTATGAAAGGCAAGAACATGGCGCGTCGCTGCGAACTAACTGGTAAATCCGTGCAGAGCGGCAACAATGTCAGCCATGCGAACAACAAGACGCGGCGCCGGTTTCTTCCGAACCTGTGCAACGTGTCACTTTTGAGTGATGCCCTCGGTCAACAGGTTCGCATGCGTATTTCCGCCCATGCCCTGCGCAGCGTGGAACACCGCGGCGGTCTGGACGCTTTTCTGCTGAAAGCCCGTGACACGGAACTGAGCCCGCGTGCGCAATTGATCAAACGGCAGGTCAAGCGCAAGCTGGCCGAAGCGGCCTGAACACCGCCAACCGTTCAAGACAAAGGCGCCACCCATGAACAGCACGTGGCTGAACCCGCGCGTCGCGCTTGCGATCGCGGGCATGATCCTCGTCGTCTCGGCATCGAATTACCTGGTCCAGTTCCCGGTCATGGCAGAGGTCGGGCCGCTTAATCTCGCCGATCTTTTGACCTGGGGCGCGTTTACCTATCCGGTTGCCTTTCTGGTGACGGATCTGACGAACCGGCATTTCGGGCCGCGAATTGCCCGACGCGTGGTGTTTGCCGGTTTTCTTATGGCAGTGATCCTGTCGGCCGTGCTGTTCAATCCGCGCATCGCGATCGCCTCCGGAACGGCATTCCTTGCAGCGCAATTGCTGGACGTCGCCGTCTTCGACCGGTTACGCAACGGCCTGTGGTGGTCGGCGCCGCTCGTCTCGTCGGTTCTCGGCTCCGTCCTGGACACCGCTTTGTTCTTTTCGCTGGCGTTTTCAGCGTCTTTCGGGATGCTCGGCGCGATCGACGGATTTGCCGTTGAAACAGCGCCGCTGCTCGGCCTGCTTGCCGTCGAGGCGCCACGCTGGGTGTCCTGGGCGCTTGGCGATCTCGGGGTCAAGCTGATGGTCGCCCTGATGCTGCTCGCGCCCTACCGCGTGGTCCTCGCCTTCATTCCGCCGAAGCCTGCGGGCGGGACCGCGGCGTAATTCCGGCTTCGGGTTCGCGCAAGCGGAACCGCAAGAGCAGCGTGCGCTGCAGGAATGACCGATTGTCATCGGACAGGATCGTGAAAACCGTCGATCCGTCCGCCTCGCGGTGCGTTGCGAGCGCTTCCATATTGTCGATCTGGTCGGTGAAATCCGCTGTCATCATAACCGGACCATCGACCACGCGCCCGGCGCCGAGTGCGGTGAAGGGCAAGCGCCGGAGGCGCATGAATATGCCGGTGCTGTAGTCGAACCGGCGTTCCAGGATCACAACATCGCCGTTTGCCAGGAACACCGCGTCGGTGATGTCGAACCGATCGCGCTGTCGCACGGCAAAGGCACGCGCCGTGCCGTCAGGCCGCACGAGCCATGCGGGAATGTCCGAGCCGGCCGGGCGGCCACGTTCGGCAAACATCACCGTCAGGCCGGCGGCGGGTGTGTCCGGCGGCCCCACGGCGATCGCCTCAATGCCCTTGTTGGCGCCAAGGCGGCGAATCCCGGCCGGTGCATTGTACCGGATCGGCCGTGCATCTTCCGCCACCCTTTGTCCGGGTATTGCCCGCGGATAGGCTTCGATGCGGTGATTGCGTTCGAACGCCACCAGAAAGACCGGACGACCGTTGATCGTGGCCCGGGCAACAGCTTCGGCGTCGGCTGAGGATTTCAGATTGAGGACCGCGCCGGAGCGGTCGCGCAACGGCGCCATCGTGACGTCCGAAAGGGCCGTCGGTGCGCCTTGCCCATTGCTCTCGATGCGTCCGGACACCCAGAAGCCATTGTCGGTAACGGCTACGAAATCGCGCCCGTCATCGCTCACGGTGAGACCGGAAAGGGCGCCGAAATGGCGACTGGATCCGGTCAGCTCCAGGCCGCCCAGCCATTCCAGATCGCCGAAAACCGTGCGATCCGAATTGCCGATTTCAAATGATTGCAGCGGGGCTGCGCGCACGGTGACGGGTTTGGCGCCGGAAAATCGCATCGGCTCCGCGCCGCTGTCCGCAGCAAGGCCGCCAAGCAGCAGGCAGGCCAGGGCCGTGCGGTGCCATTTCAGCATGGGAAAGGTCAGGCGGCCCTGCGGCTGCGGCCGCTGCGCCCTCCGGCCGGACCGGGTTGCTCGTCGAACAGGTCCGCGAGCTGGTCGGTGATCGCACCGGCAAGCTCTTCGGCATCGACGATGGTCACGGCACGCCGGTAATAGCGGGTGACGTCGTGGCCGATGCCGATGGCAATAAGCTCGACCGGCGACCGGGTTTCGATTTCCTCGATCACATAGCGCAGATGACGCTCGAGATAATTGCCGGGATTGACCGAAAGCGTGGAATCGTCGACCGGCGCGCCGTCGGAAATCATCATCAGGATCTTGCGCTGTTCGCCGCGCACCGCCAGCCGGTCATGGGCCCAGGCCAATGCCTCGCCGTCGATGTTTTCCTTCAACAGACCCTCGCGCATCATCAGGCCAAGGTTCTTGCGCGCCCGCCGCCAGGGTGCGTCGGCGGATTTGTAGACAATGTGTCTGAGATCGTTGAGACGGCCCGGCCCGGCCGGCTTGCCGGCCTGCAGCCAGGCTTCGCGGGATTGACCGCCCTTCCATGCGCGTGTGGTGAAGCCGAGTATCTCGACCTTGACGCCGCAGCGCTCCAGCGTGCGGGCGAGAATATCCGCGCACGTGGCCGCGACCGTAATGGGACGCCCGCGCATCGACCCGGAATTGTCGAGCAGCAGGGTGACGACCGTATCCTTGAACTGGGTGTCCTGTTCGCGCTTGAAGGCCAGGGGCTGCATCGGATCGATGATGATGCGCGGCAGGCGCGCGGTATCCAGCCATCCCTCTTCCTGGTCGAATTCCCAGGACCGGTTCTGCTGCGCCATCAGTTTGCGCTGAAGCCGGTTGGCCAGACGCGCAACGGCACCGTGCAGGTTGGCAAGCTGCTTGTCGAGAAAGCCGCGCAGGCGTTCCAGTTCCGCGGCATCGCACAGGTCTTCGGCCTGAACGATCTCGTCGAACTTCGACACGAAGACCCGGTAATCGATTTCCGGCGGCATGTTGGACAAGGGATAGTCCGGACGCCAGGCTTCGCCCGTATTGTCCGCGTCCGCCTCGCTGTCGTCGTCCTGGAAATCTTCCATCAGGTCGTCCGACGTTTCGGTCTCGCCGGCTTCCTGGTCGTCGCCGCTGGCTTCGACTTCCTGCGGGGCCGTTTCATCGTCGGATTCGGCTTCCTCGCCCTGCCGTTGCTCCTCGCTGGTGTCCTGGGCGGCATCGCCGTCGTCGTCATCCTCGTTGGACTCGTCCTGTTCGGAGCCGAGTTCGTCGGACATGTCGAGGGCGGCGATCACATCGCGGATCGCGTTGGCGAAATCGCGCTGGTTTTCCAGGTTTTCGGCCAGGCGGTCGAGCGCCGAACAGGCTTTTTCCTCGATCCAGGGTTCCCAGAACTCAAGAATCCTGCCGGCGCTTTCCGGCGGCTGCAAACCGGCCCCCCGCTGGCGCACCATCAGAGAAACCGCTTCTTCGAGCGGCGCGTCCGCCTTGTCGGTAATTTCCTGGAAGTTGCCGCGGTGATACTTGTCTTCCAGCATGGCGGAAAGATTGTCGGCGACGCCGCTCATTTCCCGGCAGCCGATCGATTCGCAGCGCGCCTGTTCGACGGCCTCGAAAATCGCCCGTGCATTCGCACCTTCAGGCATCAGCGAG
>JANQQB010000147.1 GCA_028285165.1 Rhodobiaceae bacterium | reverse complement strand
TGCGTTCGTAGAGCATGTAGGATCCGGAATGCACAACCGCGCGGGCGGCGATCGTCGCATCATTGGTGGTGATGAAGCCGCCTTCTCCGGAATTCATGTGTTTGTAGGTCTGTGTCGAGAAACAGGCGACGCGGCCGAAATTGCCGGACCGTATGCCGTTCCATTTGGCACCCATCGTGTGCGCGCAATCCTCGATGAGGCAGATGTCGTACGCCTGGCACACGGCGACAATCGCGTCCATATCGCCGATATGACCGCGCATATGCGAGAGCACCAGGGTTCGCGCGCCGCTTTCCCGGGCCTTCCTTTCGAGATCGTCGATGTCGATGTGATAGTTCTGGTCGATATCGACAAGCACCGGAACGGCGCCCGTATTGTGGATGGCGCCGGGGACGGGCGCCAGCGTGTAAGCGTTCGCCAGCACCTTGTCACCAGGACGCACGCCGGAAGCCCTCAGCGCAATCTGGATGGCATAGCCGCCGGACGTGCAGGCCAGGCAATAGTCGACGCCCTGATAGGCCGCGAAGTCCTGTTCGAGAAGTGCTGCTTCGGCGGTTTCCCCGGCCACGGTGTTGTACCGGTGCAACCGGCCGCTGCGCATGATCTCGACGGCCCGTGCAATGCCGTCTTCGGGGATGGCTTCCTGTTGGGTGAACGGCTTGTCGAATTTCAGCATGCACGCCTTCCGTGTGGTGGTTCGACGCGCTGACCGGTTGCCCCTGTTACATGCGCGGCCGTTCATTGTTGTGATCGAAAATCGGTTCACTGACAACGCGGGCCGGATAACGTTCACCAATAATGGAAACATGCAACAGAGTTTCTGGCTCTGAAAGGGCGGTCGGAACATAGGCAAGCGCGATGTTCTTGGCCACGCTGTGGCCATAGCCGCCGGAGCAGACGGATCCGATCAGATGGTCTTCGTGATAGATCGGATCGCCCTGGTGCGCCGGTGCGTCGGCACACTCCACGACAAGCGGCACGAACCGGGTCTCCAGTCCCGCATCCCGTTGTTGCAACAGCGCTTCCCGGCCGATGAAATCCGGTTTGTCCAACCGGACGAAACGCTCCAGACCGGCTTCCAGCGGCGACCGTTCGGTGATCAGATCGGCCTTCCAGTGCCGGTAGCATTTTTCGAGCCGCATCGACTCGTTGGCATAGGCCCCGAAGTGGCCGATGTCGAATTCGGCGCCGGCATCCATGATGTGTTCGTAGGTCGACAGCAAAAACTCAGCCGGTGCATGGATTTCCCAGGCGGTTTCGCCGGTAAATCCGACCCGCAACGCCAGCGCCTCGCAATAGCCGATCCGGATAGGCCGCACATGCAGCCAGGGAAAGGCCGCGTTCGACATGTCGTTGCGCGTGACCTTCGACAACACGGCCCGCGCATTCGGCCCGGCGATCGCAAGGCTTTGGTGCGATCCTGTCAGGTTGGTGATGGTCACACCGGACGGCGGGGCGTGCTGGGTGAGCCAATCGAGGTCATGCGCTTCGGCGAGCGCCGCCGAAAGCAGCAGGAAACGATCCTCGGCGAGCCGGCTGATCGTAGCCTCGGATACGACATGGCCCTTGTCGTTGCAGAAATATCCAAGACCGATCCGGCCAGGTGCGGGCAGTCTGCCGGTGATCAGCCGGTCGAGGAAAGATGCGGCGCCGGGTCCGCTGACCTCGAACCGGCTGAAGCCGGAAATGTCCATGACGCCGACATTGTTTCTGACCCGCGCGACTTCGCGGCCGACCGCGTCGAACCATGTCGTATGCCGGAAACTCGGCCTGTCCTCGAAGTCGGGCTCATTTGGCGTGAAATAGAGCGCGCGTTCCCAGCCGGCGATCGGACCGAAATGCGCTCCCGCTGCTTTCAGCACCGGATAGAGTGCATTGGTCTTGGCCGGTCGACCGGCCGGCCGGTGCTCGTGCGGCATATGGAACCGGAACTCGTTCTGGTAGTCCTCGATGGCTTTGACGGTCGTGTAGGCGACGCCGGCATGGCTGGTGAACCGGCGCGGGTCGAGCGCCCACGCATCCCATTCCGCTTCGCCGTGCACGATCGTTTCCGCAAGGATCTTGCCGTGTCCGCCGCCTTCGCCGATGCCTGCCCGGAGCCCGATGATGCAATAGGCGTTTTCCACGCCCGGGATCTTGCCGACGAGCGGCAGGCCGTCAGCCGTGTAGGTGATCGGCCCGTTGATCATGCGCGAAATGCCGACCTCGGCGAGTGCCGGACAGCGCGCGAACACGGCCTCCATGTTGTCGAGCAACCGGTCCATGTCGTTGGGGCAAAGCGCCATGGTGAAATCCGGATCGATCCCGTCGA
The DNA here is from genome assembly GCA_028285165.1 of Rhodobiaceae bacterium. GTDB lineage: Bacteria > Pseudomonadota > Alphaproteobacteria > Rhizobiales > JANQQB01 > JANQQB01. Next base: position 6,249 of record JANQQB010000147.1, on the reverse strand, counting down.
GCCCCCATGTCCGGCAATCCTGCTCGTAGATGCCCACGAGAAGACCGTCGCGCTCCTGGCGGGCGTAAAAATCGTCGCCCGGATCCCGGATGATCGGCACCCGCCAACCGTCCGCTTTCAGGCGTTCGGCGAGCAGCGGGATGGATTCCGTCAGGAAGTATTGGTGCTCCATCGACATGACCGGGTGCTCGACGCCGTACATCGCGCCGACTTCGTTGACCCGGTAGCCGCAGGCATTGACGAAGATCTCGCAGGTGATGTCGCCGTTCTTGGTGTGGACCACCCATTCACCGGACGCGGTCTGGCTGATCGCTTCGACCGGATTGAAGCGATAGACCTCGGCGCCTGCCTTGCGGGCATGCCGCGCGAACGCCTGGGTCAATTGACTGGGGTCGATGTCGCCGTCGCGCGGATCCCACAGCGAGCCGGCCAGGCCATCTGGCTCGATCAACGGGTGACGACGAACCGTCTCTTCCGCATCGATGAATTCGAACTCCACGCCCATGGTTCGGGCCATGCCGATGAAGTGTTTGTAGCCGTCGACATGGTCTTGTGTGTGGGCAAGACGGACGCCGCCGGTGATGTGGTAATTGATGGGAAAGTCCGGGTCCGCCGCCAGTTCGTGGTAGAGGTCGACGGAGTGTTTTTTCAGGCCGACCATGACCTGGATCGCGCCGAATTGCGTGACCTGCGCCGCCGAGTGCCAGGTCGTGCCGGAGGTCAACTCGTCGCGTTCAACAAGCACGACGTCCGTCTCGCCTTCACGGGTGAGGTGGTAAAGCGCGCTGCATCCGCCGACGCCGCCGCCGATAACGACGATACGGGCATGGGATTTCATGGCCGGTCTCCGCTCCTTGAATGCGTCCGCCGATCGACCGTCACGGTCCATGCACGTCGGTTGATCGGATCATGACAGCGATTAAAGGCCCAACCGCCTGAACTACAGCGACTTTTCAAGAATTAATCCAACCAGAAAACAAAATTTGGATTTGGCTAACACTATGGTTGCACCGCCCGATCACCGGTATGAACGCGTTTGAACAAAGACCCTTGTCTGGCTGGTTGAAATCATGACGACGGAAGAAAGCCGCACCGGCCGTCGAGGACGGGGCCGCAAGGCCCGGATCACCGCGCGCACGGCGGAACAACCGGAGATCAATCCATCGCCGCCGGGCCAGATCGGCGGCACGTTCCGGCCGCTGTCCGACACCGATGTGCAAACGGTCTATCGGACCGCCCTCAGAATCCTGTCCGAGATCGGGATGGGCGACGTCCCGGTCGCATTGCGCGACGCCGCTGTTTCGAAAGGGGCTGCGGTCAACGATCTCGGCCGTCTCGTCTTCTCCCAGGACTTTGTCGAAACAATCATCGATAACGCCGCGAAGTCTTTCGTGTTTCACGGTCGGGATCCCGTGCACGATTTCGAACTGGGCGGCGACCGCGTCTATTTCGGAACCGGCGGTGCGGCGGTCCAGACGCTCGATATGGATACCGGCCTTTATCGTCCGTCGACCCTGCGCGATCTCTACGATTTCACTCGGCTGATCGACACGTTGACCAATGTCAGCTGGTTTACCCGGTGCTGTGTCGCGACCGATGTCGAGGACATCTTCGATCTCGATATCAACACCGCCTATGCGCTCCTGGCCGGCACGACGAAACCGGTCGGCACCAGTTTCACCCTCGGGTCTCACGTCGAACCGGTCGTCGACATGTTCGACCGGGCCTTGGGCGGACCGGGACGGTTTCGCGACCGCCCGTTCTGCAAGGCGCATATCAGTCCAGTCATTTCTCCGTTGCGCTATGGCGAGGACGCGGTCGATGTGACGCGGGCCTGTATCGAGCACAACGTCCCGATCAACGTGATCGTCGCAGCCCAGTCCGGCGCGACCGCGCCGGCAACGCTGGCCGGCATGCTGGCCCAGACGACGGCAGAGACGCTTGCGGCGCTGATCCTGGTGAATGTGTTTGCGCCGGGCTATCCGGTGATCTTTTCCAACTGGCCGCTGGTCATCGATCTAAGGACGGGCGCCTTTTGCGGCGGCGGCGGCGAGATCAGCCTGTTGAATGCGGCCTCGGCCCAGATCGGAAATTGGCTCGGATTGCCAACCGGCGTTGCATCCTCAATGGCGGATGCCAAGGCCGTCGATGCCCAGATGGGCGTTGAAAAGGCCATGTCGGCGCTGGCCGCCGGCCTTGCCGGCGCGAACATGGTCTATGAATCCTCCGGCATGATGGCGAGCCTGCTCGGCGCGTCCTTCGAGGCCTTCGTTGCGGACGACGAGATGCTGAGCCATGTCCTGCGTGCTGTCCGCGGCATCGAGGTGAGCGAGGAAACGCTCGGTTTCGACGCGATCCGGTCTGTAGTCACCGGAGAAGGTCATTTTCTCGGTTCCGCCCATACGATGGCCGCCATGCAGCGCGATTATTTTTATCCCGCGCTCGCAAACCGTTCCGACCCGCGGACCTGGGCCGAAGAGGGCGCGCAGGCGTTTCACGCGATCGTCCGTGAGCGGGCGCAATCGGTGCTGGCCACCCATTTCCCGAATTACCTTTCCGAAGCTGCCGATCGCGAGATCCGAAACCGCTTCGATATCCGGCTTCCGCCCGCGGCGATGGTCCCGCCATCGCACTGAACGCCGGCCTGTGCATAGCGGGAGTGCCCAGCATGTAGGCAGGCTGCGTCTGAAATTTGACCTTGCCGCGCCGCGCGCAGGGTGGTCAGATATCCTGGCAAAATAAATCGATCACCGACCAGGGGAGACGGAACGGTGTTGACAAGGCTTTCGGCCGCGCTTGCGGGCCTCCTTCTTGGCGTGTCCTTTGCCGCCGCTGATACCAAGATTCCTTTCGCGCTCGACTGGAAGTTCGAGGGGCCGAGCGCGGCCTATTTCGCCGCGGTCGATAACGGCCACTTCAAGGCGGAGGGCCTCGATGTCGAGGTTTCGCCGGGCAAGGGCTCTCTCGCCGCGATCCCCAAAGTGGCGACAGGCGCGTTTCCGATCGGCTTTGCCGACATCAACAGCCTGATCAAGTTTCTCGACCAGAATCCCGGCGCCCCGGTCATCGCGGCCATGATGGTCTATGACAAACCGCCCTTTGCCGTTGTCGGTCGGGCTTCCCAGGGCGTTGCCGGGCCGAAGGATCTGGAGGGCCGCACGCTCGGCGCGCCGCCGCCGGACGGCGCCTGGGCACAATTCCCGGCCTTTGCGTCGGCAAACGACCTGGACATGGACAAGATCAAGGTTGAGCCGGTCGGCTTCCCGACCCGCGAACCGATGCTGGCTGAAGGCAAGGTCGATGCGATCACCGGGTTTTCGTTTTCCAGCTACCTGAACCTGGTACGGCTCGGCGTTGCCGAGGACGACATCAAGGTCATCCTGATGGCCGATCACGGCCTGACGCTCTACGGCAATGCGATCATCGTGAACACCGAGTTCGCCGCGGCCAACGCCGACAAGGTGACCGGTTTCCTGCGGGCAGTCGCGAAGGGCTGGAAGGACGTCATCGCGGATCCGACGGCCGGCGCGGAAATGGTTGCCAAGCGCAATCCCGCGGCCGATGTGGCGCTGGAAACGCGCCGCCTGCAATTGGCCATCGACGCCAATGTCGTGACCGACTATACCCGCGCAAACGGTATGGGCGGCATCGATTCGGACCGCTTTACGGCGGCAATCGAACAGCTTGCTCAGAATTACGAGTTCAAGAACGCGCCGGACGCGTCGTTGTATTTCACCGACGCCTATCTGCCGACCGACGGCAGTCTTGCGCTGAACTGACGGGCTCCATGGGGGTGGGGGCGGACGCGCTGGGTCTTTCGGGGCCCGCGCGTCCACTTTTACGGATCGGGCATGACAGCGCCGGCGCAGATTGAATTGCGGCATGTGACCCATGCCTACCGGACTGCCGCGGGCCCGCTTCCCGTCCTCGACGACCTTTCCATGACGATTGCCCATAACGGGTTCTGTGCCGTGGTCGGACCTTCCGGCTGCGGCAAGTCGACCCTGACCCGGCTGGTTGCCGGACTGATGCGCCCGGACACGGGCGAGGTGATCCTGTCCGGCCAGACGGTGACCTCGCCGCGCGCCAATGTCGGCATGGCCTTTCAGAATCCGGTGCTTCTGGAATGGCGGACCATCCTCGACAACGTGCCCCTGCCGCTTGAGATCGTTGCCAACCGGATGGACAAGGCGGAACGGCGCGATCGTGCCATGTCTCTGCTTTCGCTGGTCGGGCTGGAAGGGTTCGAAAACAAGCGGCCTTCCGAATTGTCCGGCGGCATGCGCCAGCGCGCGTCGCTGTGCCGGGCATTGGTGCATCGGCCGGAAGTGCTGGTCCTGGACGAACCCTTCGGAGCGCTCGACGCCTTTACCCGCGAAGACCTCTGGCAGATCATGCACGAATTGCGGGCAGAAGAAGCCTTCACGTGCCTGCTGATCACCCACGACCTGCGCGAGGCCGTATTCCTTGCTGATCATGTTATCGTGTTTTCCGGCCGCCCGGCCCACGCGCAATACGTCCAAGAGGTCGACCTGCCGAAAGAACGCACGCTGGAAGACCTCTATTCATCGACGGCGTCCGACATGCTGCACGAATTGCGGCATCAGATCAGCGTGGCCCAGGGTCGAGACGGACCGGGCACCGCGGGCAAGGGGGCCGTCGTCTGATGCCCGCCGTGCGCCAGATCGGCGTGCCGCTTGTCGCCATTGTCCTGTTCCTGGCCTTCTGGGAATGGCTGGTCTGGGTGAACGAATGGCCGAACTACAAGATGGCCTCGCCCTCCGATATCTGGCCGGCCTTCTGGCAATATCGCGGACTGTTTCTTCTATATGGATGGGAGACGCTGTGGCGCACAGTGGCCGGATTGGCGCTTGCGGTCGTCGTCGGCACCGGTCTCGGCATGATCATGGGGTTTTCCCGCATTGTGCGCGATGGGCTTTATCCCATCCTGGTCGGCTTTAACGCCGTACCGAAGGCAACCGTCGTGCCGATCATCGCGCTGATGTTCGTCGGCCAGCACGACATGAACACGATCCTGATCGCCTTTCTGATCTCGTTCTTTCCGATTGCCGTATCGGTCTCGATCGGCCTGTCCACGCTGGAACCGGAATACCGCGACATTCTACGTTCGCTCGGGGCGAGCCGGTTCACGATCTTCCGCAAGATCGCCCTGCCGAAAACCTTGCCCGAATTCTTCGGTGCCCTGAAGGTCGCCGTCACGCTCGCTTTCATCGGCACCAATCTGATGGAGATCGTCGAACCGCATGGCAAGGGCCTCGGTCACCTGTTCGACAGCGGCAAGATCAATTCCGACTATCCGCTGATGTTCGCCGTCCTGATCGCGCTCGCCTTCCTCGGCATCGTTCTCTATTACATCGTGGTTTTCCTGGAACGCACCTTCGCCGGCTGGGCTGAACGCACCGAAACCTGACCGGTCCCGGCAGGGCTAGCGGATGGTTTCCAAGCCGTCTTTCGCCGGCATATCCGGATCATCCGTCTCCCGGATCACGGTAAGCGCATCCCCGAGTTCCGGCGCGACTTCTGCAAATCGCGTCAGCAGATGAGCCGCGACAAGCTCGCGCGCGATATCGGCCAGTTTCTCCGGCAGGTGGCCGAATTCACCGCGCCGGGCCGCCAGGTGGATCGTGCGAGAGAACCCGGCAAACGGCAGGCGTCGGATCTCCAGATCCGGCCAGAAACGCTCCGAATCCAGATAACAGAGCGGCGTCGTAATCGTCCAACCACTGAGACGCCGGGTCATGGCAAACACGGCGCGTGTCGCGTCGAAGGCATACTTTTGCGGGCGTTCGAGCTTGACGCGTTTCATGTGCTGGGCAATGCGCCGGCCGATCGGCATGGCGGTGTTGTAATGCACGAAGGGGCGCGCGCGCAGATGCTCCGACCCCGTCTCTTCCGGTGCGGGAAGAGCGCCCCGAGCGCAGACCAGCACATATTGTTCGCGAAGCAGCGGAAACGTGTCGTAGGCGATCGGATCGTCCGGCGGCAGGCCGGTGATCACGATATCCGCCTCGCGCCGCTCGAACCGCTCCGTCATCATGTCGGAGCGCCCGGACGTTGCCGTGAAAAGGCAGGTCGGAAACTGCCGGTCAAGATGCGCGATCAGGTCCGGTGTCACCGACGCATCGAGATCGTCGATGATGGCGAGCCGCAGATGCGGGTTGGCCGACAGGCTGAATTCCATCAGGTCGGTGCGCGCGTCACTGAAGGCTTCCATGATCTTGCGGGCAT
>JANQQB010000144.1 GCA_028285165.1 Rhodobiaceae bacterium | reverse complement strand
TTGAGCGCCCATAAAAACACCGTCTGAGGAAAGTCCGGGAAAGGGTTTCGTTCCACGCGTTCTGGAGAGTACACGGATGAAGGACGGCGCTTTCCCTTTCGATCCCGCGATCAGACGCCTCTGGCGGTTCGATCGAACGGCCCTCAAGAAACACTTTTCCCGTCTGGGTCCGGAATCCCGACGGATGCGGTTTGCCGGGGTTGTCGGTGACGATTTTGTCGCCCGCCATGCCACATCGCTGCTCGATGGCGATTCGATCGTCTACGGCGCGTTCCCGGACGGTATCCTGCGTGCCGTTGCCGAACTGAGCGGCCTGCACGACCATGATCCGACAACCGCCGAAGCCGCGTTCTCCGTGGAATCCGACTTCCGCGACCGGGGCATCGGAGATGCCTTGCTGTCGCGGGTGATCACCGCAGCCCGCAATCGCAATGTCACGTCGCTTTACATGCTGTGCCTGCGCGAGAACGAGCGCATGAAACATCTTGCGGTGAAGCACGATGCGCGGCTGGAATATCATACGACCGACGTGGAAGCCCGTCTCACGCCGCAACCGCCGAACCCGTTCTCGATCGCCCGCGAAATGGCGGATGAAACACGCGGCCTGGTCCAGGCGGCGCTGCATTGGCCGACCCATACAGACTGAGGCCCGGGCGTTGGCACCCCGTCGGTGAGGGCCGGATCCGCCGGTCCCGGATTCGCCCGCCAACAACCGATGGGCGAGACGCCTGTCCGACCGGCCTCTTTTGGCTTCATTCGCGCGTGCCATTCGAATAGACCTGTGTCGTATCGAGACAACAGTTCGATATCGCGGGGGAAACGATATGGCGCAGCGACTTCGGTCGATGTTTGGCAGCCTTTGCCTGTTTGCGGGCCTGTTGAGCATAAGCGGGGAACAGTCCCGCGCCGATGACGGCCCGATCCCGCTGAGCCTCGTCAAACAGGCGCTGAATTCCACCACGGGCAATTGGGTCGCGTTCCGGAACTTTGACGGCCGGCAATGGCTCTATCTCTCGCACGTGCTGACCTGGAAATGCGGACTGACGGAAGTACGCTACGCGATCAATTCAAGCACGCTCACCGAGCGCTGGCCGCTGCCGGCATGCAATCCGCAAAATCCCTATGCGCTCGATCCCCAGGCGGACCACATCTATACCTATTTTGCGCCCGACAGCGTGTCGTTTGTCAGCGTGCAGATCGTGTTTGCCGACGGGACGGAGACCGCCGTCATGACCTACGTGCCCTGCGATGTGCCGGGCGATCAGACATGTGCGGCCCTCGTGCAATAGACACAAGGGGCGATCGTCACACGGCAAATCGGCCGGCATCATGGATCGGCCATCGAACGACCGTATTGTCACCGCATTTGCACCGCAATTAGCGCGAAGGTGTCTGCACGCTCAGGCGGTATCCGCCGAGCCTTGAGGACCTCCCGCAAACGCGCGCCGGCCGGCGCGACCCTTCACGCATCGCACGACCCGCCACGGAGGAGTTAAAGGCCGTAATCGGCATAAGGATCTGGGCAAACACAGGTCGCAAACCGGCCCGCAAGAACGGCATTTTAACCGCACGGGCCCAAAGACAATTTCAAGGCGGAAACGGACTCTACATGCCGGCCCAAGGGCAAAAACCCTGTCTGTCGACTGGAGCGGAAAACACACGATGAATCTCGCGATCTTGGGCTGCGGCTATGTGGCCGACTTCTACATGGCGACGGTGCCGGACCATGCCGACCTCAGCATTTCAGGTGCCTTCGACACGGACCCGCAGCGGTTAAAGGCCTTCGCCGGCCATCACGGGATGAAGGCGTATGAGAGTTTCGAGGCGATGCTGGCGGACCCGGACGTGGATATGGTGCTCAATCTCACCAATCCCCGTGCGCATTACGATACGACGACAGCCTGCCTGGAAGCCGGCAAACACGTCTATTCGGAAAAACCGCTGGCCATGGAATCGGTTCCGGCCGCGGAACTGGCGGATCTCGCCAAGCAAAAGGGATTGCGCGTGGCAACCGCCCCCTGCAGCATGCTGACGGATACCGCACAGACGCTCTGGAAAGGCATCAAGGAAGATGCTGTCGGCCCGATCCGGCTGGTCTATGCCAATTTCGACAGCGGCATGGTGCATCGGCTCAATCCGGCCGGCTGGCGCAGCGTCTCCGGTGCACCCTGGCCGATGAAAGACGAGTTCGAAGTGGGCTGCACCTACGAGCACGCGGCCTATGTGCTGTCGTGGCTCGCTGCCTATTTCGGTCCGGCCCGCCGGATCCAGTCCTATGCGTCGACGCGGATCAAGGACAAGGGCATTGCCGTCGACGGCATGGCGCCGGACTTCACGGCCGCCTGCATCGAATACGACAACGACATCGTCGCGAAGGTGACCTTCGGCATCGTCGCGCCGCTCGACAAGGGCATCAAGATCATCGGCGAAAACGGCATCCTCTACACCAAGTATGTGCGGGACGATGCCTCGCCGGTCTATTTCCAGCCGACTCCGCCGGACAAGATCCAGAACGCCATCTCGCGACGCCTCGGGAATCTCAGAACCCAGATCGAACACAGGCTCGGCCTGCCGTTTTCGATCAGCGGTCTGTCCTATGAGAAAAAGTATCCGAGCGCGCGCCGTTCAAAGGCCGTGCGGTCCGGGCGCAACAAACCGGTCGACTTCATGCGCGGCCCGGCTGAACTGGCCGCGGCGATCAGGGAAAACCGCCCCTGCCGCCTGTCGCCGGAACTCGGCATCCACATGGCGGAACTGATCGAATCCCTGCAATATCCGGAACGGTTCGACCTGCCGCGCACGCTGACGACGACATTCGATCCGATCGAACCCCTGCCGTGGGGATGAGCCGGCGGCCTTTGCCGTCGGGCTTCGGTCAGATCGCTTGCAGGGAGACGGGTGCGGGAACGGTCGCCTCCTGCGAACCACGCGCCTGGTCGAGAATGCGCGCGACGGACAGCGTGTCCGCATGGGACATCGTTTCGCTTTCGATGCGGGCCTCGCGCACGCATCGCATGACTTCCAGGGCCTCGAATTTCAAGCCGCTTTCGCCGGGCTTGCGCATCAGGATTTTCGCCCGGCGCCGCAACAGCGCGTTCCAGACCGTGCCCTGGACCAATCCGTAAAACGGAATCCGATCGAGCTTGGGCACGCCTTTCACCGGATTGTGCTTTACGGGCGCGCCGCTCGCGGGTTCGCTCAAATGCATCACTTCGGCATAACGCGGGGAATAGAACGGCGAGCCCAGGCGAACCCGGCCCTTTGTGCCGGTGATGACGGCCTCGTTGTTCATGGTGACGGTATTGCTGGCGGAAATTGACGCAAGGGCGTCGGGATAGCGAAGGCTGAGCGTGCAACCGTCGTCGAGCCCGGCCTCGTTCTCGATCAGATCGCCGTGCACACTCGCCGGGTTCCCCATGATCATCTGCACCAACGAAGCGCCGTACACAGCAAAGTTCAACAGCGCACCGCGCCCCGGATCGGCATCCTGCAAACGCCCGGGCGGCGTGGCATAGCCGACCTGCACGGTGATGTTGCAGATCCGGCCGAGTTCGCCGTTGGAGGCCATGGCGCGGACCTGGCCGACCAAGGGGCTGAACCGCAGCCACATGGCCTCCATGCAGAACGTGTTTTCCTGGCGTGAGACGGCCAGGATTTCCTCAGCCTCGCCGGCACTGACCGCGAACGGCTTTTCACACAGCACAGGTTTTTTCGCGCGCAGGGCCTTGATGCAGGTCTCGTGATGGAGCGCTGCCGGCAGCGCGATGTAGACGGCGTCGACCGCTTCGTCCGCAAGCAATTCTTCGAAGGAATCGTAGGCGGCGGCCATCCCGAAAGCGGCGCGGAACTTCTCCGCGTGTTCCCTGCGTCGGGAAAAAACCGCGTGCAGGGACGCGTCCTTGATGAGGGCCACCTGCGAAGCAAAATCCGCCGCGATCTTGCCGGTTCCCACAATTGCCCACCTGAACGGCTTTCCTGAATGATCCATCGTGCCCCTCCGATGCAAGTTGTTCGGCCGAATGTCGGAACGCACCGACCGGTACGCCCGGCTGCAAGCGGCTCGCGAAGCCCTGCGAGTGCTGCACTGCAGCGTCGTGCGACCATGGGGCTCAATTGCGGCAAATTGCAGT
>JANQQB010000500.1 GCA_028285165.1 Rhodobiaceae bacterium | reverse complement strand
CGGTCAGCGGCGCGGCGAACGGATCGTCCGGCGTGTGATACAGTCCGAACACGCCAAGCCGTTCCTCGCCGGTCCCGACATCGGTTGCATGACTCGCATGCGGCAGGTCGCGCCCGATCATCATGCGGGCGAGCGATTTCGGTGTTTCGGTGCGCGGGTCTGTGCGGCCGGTCACCTTGCCATGGCGCAGCACCGTGGCGCTGTCGCACAAGGCCTGGATCTCGTCGAGCTTGTGCGAGATGAACAGGATCCCGTAGCCTTCCGCCGCAAGCGCCCTGAGCGTGTCGAACAATTGCGCCACGCTGTGCGGCGGCAGCACCGAGGTCGGCTCGTCCATGATGATCAGTTTCGGGTCCTGCAGGATGCAGCGCAGGATCTCCACCCGCTGCCGTTCGCCGACGCTGAGCGCCTGGACCCGCGCATCCGGCCGCACATCGAGGCCGTAGCGCTGCGCTGCCTCCTGGATGCGGCGCGACAAATCGGCGATCCCGCCCGGTACCGCGAGCGCGATGTTTTCCGCCACCGTAAGCGTTTCGAACAGGGAAAAGTGCTGGAACACCATGCCGATGCCGAGCGCGCGCGCATGCGCCGGCGAGCGGATGGACACGGTCTGACCCTGCCATTCGACCTCACCGGCATCGGGTTCCGTCACGCCGTAGATGATTTTCATCAGCGTCGACTTGCCGGCGCCGTTTTCGCCGAGGACGGCGTGGATCTGACCGGGCAGCACTTCAAGATCGATCCCGTCATTGGCGACGACGGCGGGATAGGTCTTTGTGATGCCTGTGAGTTTCAAAAGCGGTGTCATAGCCCGGCACCGGAATTGCGATTCCTGCGCGTATCGAAGCAAGCCCCGTGCCAGAAAGGTCGGCTCATTGCGCGGCCTGCGGCGGCTTTACGACGCCCGGATTGTCGTCGCGCAATCCGTGCAGGGCATGGATACCCGGCATTTCGATGAAGCGCGGCAGGCTCTTGACGGCGTCGACCCAGGCCCTGAGCGCCGGATAGTCGTCGTGTTCGATGCCGCCGTCCGGCGACAGAGCGACGTAAGGGAAGCAGGCGATGTCGGCAATCGTCGGCCCGGTTCCGACCAGGAACCGCTCTCCGACAAAGCCTCGTTCGGTGAGGTGGCCGTCCAGTTCGCGGAAAGCCTGGTGGGCGCCCTTGCGGGCGGCGTCCACGTCGAGTTCCCGGTTGATCATGTCGTGCAGCCGGGCGGCACCGGCGGTTGCCGTCAGGCGCTGCGAAAAGGCCAGCCATTGCAGCACCTGCGCATGCGCGGCGGCATCCTCGGGCAACCAGATGCCGGCCGGATCGTGTTTTCGCCCGAGATAAGCAAGGATTGCCGAAGAATCGGTCAGGACCAGATCGCCATCGACCAGCACCGGCAGCGTGCCCGCCGGATTGAGATCGAGGAAATCCGGCTGGCGATGCTCCTCGCCGGGATAGAAGTCGATCGGAACGGTCTCGTAAGGGACCGAGAGGAGGGCCAGCATCAGGCGCGCCTTATAGGCGCTGCCGGACAGAATGTAGTCGTAAAGGCGCAGGCCCATCAGGTCACGCCGCCGCGGTCTGGGCGCCGTAGGTCATGCCGCGCCGTTTCAGCCAGCGACGATACGCCACCGAGGTCATGTCCGCCCGTGTGGGGATTTCCATCTTCGGATCAAGCGGCAGCAGGCGCGGCATCTGGTTTTCAAGGATTGCCCGGTCCTGCAGGAAGATCATCTGCTGGAAATGGATCAGGTCGGTGACGGAATTGCCGTCGTCAAACAACGCCATCCAGGGCCAGACGTCGCACAGGTCTTCCGCAAGCGGCTGCACGAAGATCGTGATGATATCCCATTCGCCCGGTCGCGGCGGACAGGTCTTGTAAAGGATCGCGGTCGTCGGTGCCGGCACGCGGTACATGTACTCGGTCACGATGCCGCCTGCCGCCGACTTGGCGGCCTGGGGCTGATAGAACCGGACATTCGTCGCCCAGACCTCGTCCGATTTTTCTTCCACATGCACCTTGTAAGGCTGGACCTCGGTATGCGGTTCGGAGCCGAGCACATCGGTATGCACATACGGGAAATGCGCGATGTCGAGAAAGTTCTCCACGGCGCGAAGCGGCGAACACCGCACCCGAACGGCCCCGCAATCCACGAGCGTGCGGCCGGCTTGCAGGTCTTCTGGAATATCGAACAGGGCATGGTCGGGATGGCCGAGCGAGGTCCAGACATGGCCGTAACGTTCCAGCACTGGGCAGGGCGTTCCGTCGGCTTTGGTCACGGCAAGGCTGCCGCCAACACCGCGGGTGATGCGGATCGGCTCCTCCATGAGGACGGTTTCCCTGGTGTCGCCCGACCGCAGATAGGCCGAGATTCCGACAGCATACCATTCGTCGCGTGCGGGGTCGTTTCCGATGGCGGGTGCACTCATGCGGCAAGATCTCCGGGTTTGATGGGCGACCATGAACGGGTTTCGGACTTCGGGTTTTCCAGGAACCAGCGCAACCGCTCGGTCCATCGCGACAAAAGCCGCAGCAAGGCCGGGTCGGCGGCAGGCAGGGTTGCGAGGTGCAGCCGGGTACGGTCTCCACCAAGCGGTTGAAGCGCGGCCAGGAGCGTGCGCTGGCGTCCCTCGGCGTCACCCTTGAGAACGATCAAGCGGTCAGACGAACGATCCGCCGAAAAATCTCCGTGACAGGGTTCAAGACCGGTGTCTATCGGAAACGCCGCGCCATCGAGCGCATCGCGCAGCCGCGCAATCGGCACGTCGATCGGCAGGCTTCGGACAGCGGTCGGTTCGCCTTCGGTTACAGCCGCTTGCGCGCAGAAGGCGTCGACGTCGTCTGCTGAAGGCGGCGCGGTGCTTACCCAGATCAGACCGTCGCGTTCGGCAATTGCAAACGCTGTCGTGGTGATGCTTTCCGGCGGCTCCAGGTCGGGATGGGCGGGGATGTAGCGGCAGCGGGCATCGGTCCCGAACTGCCAGCCGTGGTAGAGACAGGCGAGGCGGTCGCCGCGCACAAAGCCGAAGGAGAGCCGCATACCGCGATGCGGACACCGATTGTCCCAGGCGTGCAGGCTGCCGGACCGGCCGCGCCAGACGACCATGTCCTGACCGTCCACGGCGGCGCGCAGCACGCCTCCCGGTCCGAGCCCGTCGGCAAGGGCCACGGGTTCCCACATGATGACTCCCCCAAGCAACGTGACGGAGTGCGATCGGTCGACCGCTTCTCCGTTTCGGAGCCTCGGATGCAGACGTCTGCCGGTTCTGCACGGACCCGAGGTCCTACACCTTCCGTTTGCTCCGGCCTTCGGCCAATCGCGCGCTGAAGGGCGATCGGTGGCCGGACGGGGAGTCAGGCTAACCCGGTTTTGCGCGGGCTAAAAGATGCGGCGAGCCCAAATATTGTGCAGGCGGTGCGCAGCAAAGCTGCAGGACCGATTTGCGTCCACGGCATGGGCGGTGCCTATGCCGCCGGCGCGCGGATGGCAAAGCCGTTCGGCAGCAGGACGTCCGGCGCCGGTTCCCGCTCGATCGTATCGACGAGAACGGATATCGGCCCGAGACTGCAGCCCATTTCCATGGCGTCGATCAGGTCCGGTTCCCCATGCACCACGACTTCCACGCGCGACGGGTCGTGCCGCGCTACCCAGCCGCGCAGGCCCAGCCGGGCTGCGCGGTGCGCGATCCAGTCGAGATAGTCGGGCGCATCGACATTTCCGGTGAAGACAAGTTTTTCCGTCTGCATGTGGAAAACTCTGTCCGAGACCGGCCGGCAACGCAAGCGGCAGGCATCACTTGTGACAAACGACGCCTGGTCCGGGACCCGTCGACGTATCAGTCGAGACCCATGCAGCTTGCGTAATAGGTGACTGTGGCCGGCCAGTCGCTGAAGACACCCTTGACGCCGACGTCCTTGGCGAGCACGTGCAGCAGCTCGAACATCGTGCCGTCGGACTTCGTCACTTCTTCGATAGACTGGTAGTACCAGCCGCCGCCCGTCACCAGCGGGCCGGACCGTTCGAGCGTCCACGTGATCAGGTTGAGCCCGGCGGCCTTGGCCTCGCGGGCATAGGCCGACGGGACGATTGCGCCTTCCTCGACGGTGACCAGAACCCAGAGCGGTGGCGCGATATAGTTCACGCCCTTGGCCTTCAGCTCGGCCATCGCATTGCGCCAGGTCTCCGGCTTCATCGGGTCGAAGGCCGCGTCGTTGTAACCCGCGTCGAGGAACACTGCCTGTTTGCCGAATTCCGGCTCGTTCTCGATCCAGTAGAGCACGTCTTCAAGATTGAAGGATTGCGGCCAGACGTCGGACGGCGGAATGCCGGCCGCCTTGTATTCATCGATCAGCTTCTGCGCATAATCCTCTTGGCTGAACCCGTTGAAGGGCATGGTGACAGACGGGCTCTTCAGTTCCGGCGTGAACTTCGCGCCGAGCGACTTGAACAATTGGATGGATTCGGCATGTGTCATCAGCGTGCCGTTTTCGGCGGAATAGAGATCGGTCCGCCAATTCGCCGTGCCGTCCATATAACCTTCGACGGTCGTGGCCTTCTTGTCGGCTGCGTCCATCTTGCCCTTGAGGGTGCGGAACTCGGCCAGCGTGATGTCGCTGGTCCGGCATTCGGCCGCGGCATCGGCGCCGCCGCTCGCCGGCGTGAACGGCGTGGTGCATTTCTGCGCAAGGTCGGTTGCAAGAATGTTGGTCGTCGTATGCAGGTCGTTCTGGGCATGCCGGCAGACCAGTTCCTTGTCGGCCGTAAACGTCACGTCGCATTCCAGGATCCCGGCGCCCATGCGGGCGGCGGCGACGTTCGATTCCACCGTATGTTCGGGAAACTGCATCGGCGCGCCGCGGTGGCCGATGGAAAACAGCGTGCGCTTGAACGGTCCCGCCGCACAGGCTTTCAGACTGTCTTTGAGCGGGCTGTCGGCCATCCGGTCGATCAGGTAATAGGGCCGCGGACCCACCTGGATGCCTTCCGCCAGAACGGGGGTGATGATCGGTCCGGCGATGAGGGCCGCGAGGCCCGACAGCAACAGTTTTTTCATGGAATGCCTCCGCGCATGGTGAGAATTTCACCATGTTTCGACGCTTTGACAAAGGCATGAAAACAAAGCCCCAAATTTACTCGGCCGCCGATGGTCCAATTACGGTCGCTTCAACGCCCGGACCCGGTTGTTGCGGGCATTGTGTTCCAGCTCCACCCAGCCGAGCAGTTCCAGGACCGGCGGCACATAATTCGCGAACCGGCCGCGATATCCCTTGCGCAGACCGTAATAGCCGCCGACCGGATTGTCCGGGCTGCGCGCCCACTGCTCGACCGTGTCGTCTTTCACCGGTTTGCCTTCGTCGGCATTGCCGAGCGCCATCCAGTCGCCGTGCTCCGCGAGCATGGCGTGCAGATCTTCCAGACACCGCAATTGATAGGAAAGCCGCGTCTTGCCGACTTGCACGACGAGCGCCGGCGGGTCGGCCTCGACATCCTTCCAGGCCTGGTATTCCGAGGACAACGGCGGCGTTTTCAGGATCCAGGGATCGTCCGCTTCTCCGGTTCCATAGGTGATCGTGTTCATGACGGGTCCTTTTCGGCAAGGGTTTTGAGGCCGTCCGCAAGCGTGTCGAAGGACGGCTGAAGGTCCGGCATCGTGCGGCCGATCGCGCCGGCAAGCGGGCCAGTGAAGACTTCTTCGATGGTTAGTTTCGTTGTGGTCTCTTCAGGTGTCAGGGAAAAGGTCCGTGTGCCGCGGAACAGGCCGAATGGCAGACCTCCGGTCCAGACCATGCGGCGCCCCGGTTCGAATACGCTGACCTTGAGCCGGAATACACGTTTGGGGCTGACGTCGGAACGCAGCCGGATCATCTCACCGGCGGCAATCCGACCGTCGATGCTCACAATTCCGAGCTGTCCGGATTGAAGACGGTCGGGGTCGGTGAGGATGTGCCAGAGAACGGTCGGGGTGGCGTGGATGTGGCGGGTGACGGAAACGGAAAACATGTCGATCCTTTGTGTTGACCGACCACGGGATATAACCATGCTTATGTGACGTCTTCTGTCATATTTGAGATCGATCCATGCGCGCCGCCCGTCTTTTGCAGATCTTGTTGTTGCTCCAGAACCGCGGCCGCCTGTCGAGCGCCGAGCTTGCCGAGGAGTTGGAGGTCGCCCGGCGCACGATCTTTCGCGATGTCGATGCGATGACTGAGGCAGGCCTGCCGATCATCGTGCACCGCGGCAATGCCGGCGGCATCGAACTGGGGTTCAACTACCGGACAAGACTGACGGGGCTGGCGAGCGACGAGGCGGAGGCGCTGGCCGTGATATTGTCGCGCCCGACGCCGGAACTCGCCGATCTCGGGATGCAAAAGGCTGCGGACCAGGCTCGCGCCAAACTTCTGGAATCCTTGCCGGATGGTGTCCGCGACAAGGTTCAGCGGGCCCGGAGCCAGTTCAGGATCGAGCCAATGGCCGGCACAGATCCGGACCCGAGGATCGAGGCGTTGGCGAAAGCCGTAAGGGATGGCCGCATCGTGCGCATCAGGGCAAAATCGGCTGATGCCCGAACGGTGCATCCAAGTGCGCTGGTTTGTGGTGCGCAAGGGTGGTCCGTCGTGGACGCGCGGGAACCGGATGCCCCAATCCCTCTCGCCGACTGGGGCGATCTGAACATTTCCGCCCGGCGCTTTGCCGGCGGCTGACCAGCTATCTTTCTGCCCGCGCGAACGCCAGACCCACGCCCGCGCCGATCAGAAATCCGCCCGAGAGCCGGTTGCGCAGCCGGCTGGCCCGGCCGATCAGCGGCCGCGCCCGATCGGCGAACAGGGCCCACAACAGGTCGCCGCCCGCCATGACGGCCAGATAGATCACGGCAACGAGCGCCAGATCGGTTGCCGGATCGGCGGGGCCGACGAATTGCGGCAGGAACGCCGCGTTGAACAACAGGGTCTTCGGGTTGACGATGGCGTAGCCGAATCCGAGCCAGAAGCGTTTCGGACCGGGCTTCGATGTCGACGCCGTCACCTGAAGATCGTCCGGCGCTTCCCGCCACGTCCGGATGCCGAGATAGATCAGATAGGCGACCCCGAGCCATTTGATCCACACGAGCGCGCCGGCGAGGACCGCAAGCACCTGTGTCAGGCCGAACACGACAAGCGCAAGCTGGACGGCGATCCCGAGCGTCGTGCCGGCGACGGTGAGTGCGCCGGACCGGAACCCGAAGCGCAACGCGTTGGCGACGATCAGGGCCACGTTCGGTCCAGGAATGGCGACGAGGACGGCGCTGGCGACGACAAGCGCCAGGATCCATTCCATGGCGATACGTTCCTGTTCAAAAGGCAACAGGTGTCGCGTCGGGACGCTTGGCCTTTACCCGACGCTCTCCTGCCGCCACCGATACAGGCGCCAGTCTATCACGCCAATTGGCCGCCGGTGGAATCCAGGTCCATGCCGTTCAGGGACGATGCGGCATCGGATGCCAGGAACAGGACGTTTTCCGCCATTTCGTGAGGCGTCATGATGCGCGGCGTCACGAAATTCGGGGCCATCGCCTCATAGGTGAACCCCTGATAGTCGAAACTCTCCTTCAGCATCGGCGTGTCGACGGCGAGCGGCGACAGCGAGACGATCCGGACATTCTGCTTGGCACTGACGCTGGCGGCGGCTTTTGTGAGCCCGATGACGGCGTGTTTGGAGGCGTTGTAATGGGCGGTGTTGCCGAAGCCGCGATAGGCCGCGACGGAGGCCATGTTGACGATCACGCCACCGCCCTGCGCCTTCATGATCGGCAGCGCAAACTTCATGCCGTAGAAGACGCCGTCCGTGTTGGTGGCCATCATGTCCCGGTAGTTTTCGACCGGAATGTCTTCGAGTGAGGCCGGCGTCATGAAGATCCCGGCATTGTTGAACAGGACATCGAGACGGCCATAGACCGAGACGGCGGCATCGAGGAAGGCCTTGACCTGATCGGGATCGCGCACGTCGGCGACCCGCCAGGTCACGTCGCCGCCGGCTGCCCGGATTTCGGCTTCGACGGACTTCCCAAGCGCATCGCGCCGCGCGCAGAAGATAACCTTGGCGCCTTCCATCGCAAAGGCCCGGACCGTTGCAGCACCGATGCCGGAATTGCCCCCCGTTACGGCAACGACCTTGTCCCGGAACCGCCCGTTCGGATTGAGGGCCGTCGGCGCGGCGGCCGGGTTCAGGCTGTTGGCGAGCGCCGGGCTTGCGGCGGCGAGGCCGGCGAGCGCTCCAAGCGAGAGGGCGGTGCGGCGGGACGGGTTGCTGGACGAGTCGGTCATTGCAGGTCTCCGTGTCAGCGGAACGGGGTGTTTTTGGCTGACACGAAGATCGGGTCGGTGACCGAGGGCGACAATTCGCATGATTTGATCAGTGCGATGCCGGTCGGGCATCGATTGGCCCTATTGCTGGGCGCCTGTCGGATCGAGCAGTTTTGCGAGCACGCCGCCACGTGTGATTTGACCGACAAGCGCCTCGCCGTCGCGCACGCCGACCGGCCCGTCGCTTTGCAGCACCTTTTCGATCACGGTCTGGATCACCATGTCGGCGTCGACGCTGTCGCCGGGATCGCCGGTTGCCGGTTCCATGACATCGCGGGCGACGAGCACGCCGAGCGGGTTCATATGCGCCACAAAATCCGCCACGTAATCGTTGGCCGGATTGGAGAAGATGTCCTTCGGCGTCCCGCATTGCACGATCCGCCCGCCTTCCATGATGGCGATCCTGTCGCCGAGCTTGAAGGCTTCGTCGAGATCGTGGCTGACGAAGATGATCGTGCGTTTCAGCTTTTTCTGCAGGTCGATGAGCTCGTCCTGCAGGCGGGCCCGGATCAGCGGGTCGAGCGCGGAAAACGGTTCGTCCATCAGGAGGATCGGCGCTTCGGTTGCAAAGGCGCGCGCCAAGCCGACGCGCTGCTGCATGCCGCCGGACAGTTCGGACACCTTGCGGTCGCCCCAGTCGGACAGGCCGACGAGCTCGAGCTGCGCATCCACCCGCGACCGGCGTTCGGCCGGCGGCATGCCGCCGAGTTCGAGGCCGAGCCCGACATTTTCGCGCACGCTGCGCCAGGGCAGGAGACCGAATTGCTGGAAGACCATGGCGATATGCGACAGCCGCATGCGCCTGAGCGTCTGCGCATCGGCATTGCTGATATCGACCGGCCCGTTGCCGTCATTCACCTCGACGCGCCCGCGGGCCACTTTGTTGAGGCCGTTGACGGCACGCAAAAGGGTCGACTTGCCGGAGCCGGACAGACCCATCAGCACCAGGATCTCGCCTTCTTCCACATCGAGCGAGCAATCGTGCACGCCGAGCACCTGGCCGGTGGCGCTTTCGATGGCTGCACGGGACTGGCCCTCGTCCATCATGGGCAGGGCGGATTGCGGGGCATCGCCGAACACGATGCAGACCGCCTGGAAGGAAACCGCGACGGTCATTTGCCAGCCTCCACGCGCAGCATGCGATCGAGCATGATCGCCACGACAACGATGATAAAGCCGCTTTCGAAGCCGAGGGCCGGATTGACCTGATTGAGGGCGCGCACGACCGGCACGCCGAGCCCGTCCGCACCGACGAGCGCGGCGATCACCACCATTGACAGCGACAGCATGATCGTCTGGTTGAGGCCGGCCATAATCTGCGGGAAGGCAAACGGCAATTCGACCTTCCACAAGGTCTGGCGGGAGGTGGCGCCGAAAGCGCGGGCGGCTTCGAGAAGCGGTTGCGGTGTGGTCGAGACGCCGAGATGGGTCAACCGGATCGGTGCCGGCAGCACAAAGATCACAGTGGCGATCAGGCCGGGCACCATGCCGATGCCGAAGAATACGATCGCCGGGATCAGATAAACGAAGGTCGGCAGCGTCTGCATCAGATCAAGGACCGGCCGCATGGCCGCATAGAGTTTCGGCCGGTGCGCGGCGGCAATGCCGATCGGCACGCCGAGGCCCATGCAGACGGCGGACGCCGACAGCACCAGCGTCAGGCTTTCCGTGGTTTCTTCCCAATAATCCTGGTTGAGGATGAACAGGAAGCCGGCGGCGACCAGCAGGCAGGTTTTCCAGCTGCGCTGCAAAAACCAGGTGAGGGCGACGAAGACGGCAACGACAAGCAGCGGCGGCGGCGTCTGCAGCGTCCACAGGATGCCGTCGATCAGGCTTTCCATGATTTCCGAAAGCCCGTCGAAGAACCAGGCGCCGTTGTCCTGCAGCCAGTCGAACACCGCGCGGGCCGACGTGCCCACGGGTATCTTGTTTTCAGTCAGCCAGTCCATTGCGTTCCGCCCCCTGCCGCATTGTCTATGTTGGTCCGGCAGACCCGAAACACCGTCCCGGTCCGGCGGCGGGCCGCCGGACCGGGAGGTGGGCAGGGAACCGGTGGTTCACACGATCAGAGGCCGAGCGCGGCGTTGACCGCTGCCTGGGCGTCGCCGCCGTCCTTGGTTTTCACGCCCTCTAGCCAGCCCGGCAGCACGTCCGGATTGGCTTTCAGCCACGCCGTTGCCGCTTTTTGCGGTTCCGTGCCGTCGTTGAGGATCGCACCCATGATCTCGTTTTCCATGGCCAGCGAGAATTCCAGGTTCTTCAGGAGTTGGCCGACATTCGGGCATTCGTCGACGTAGCCGGCGCGAGTGTTCGTAAAGACGGTGGCGCCGCCGAGATTGGGGCCGAAGAAATCATCGCCGCCGGTCAGGTAGGTCATTTCGAAATTGGCGTTCATGGGATGCGGTTCCCAGCCAAGGAACACCACCGGTTCGTCGCGCCGGTTGGCGCGCGAAACCTGGGCGAGCATGCCCTGTTCCGAACTTTCCGCGACCTCGAAACCTTCCAGGCCGAACGCATTGGCCTTGATCATGTCAAGGATCAGCCGGTTGCCGTCATTGCCGGGCTCGATGCCGTAGATCTTGCCGTCGAGCGCGTCCTTATGCTCGGCGATCTTGGAAAAGTCGGTGATGCCGAGCTTTGCGCCGGCCGCGTTCGTTGCGAGCGTGTATTTGGCGCCTTCCAGGTTGGCGCGAACGGTGTCCACCGTGCCGGCTTCGCGATAGGCGGCGATGTCGGCTTCCATCGTCGGCATCCAATTGCCGAGAAACACGTCGACATCGCCCTTGGACAGCGACGTATAGGTGACCGGCACCGACAGGACCTTGATATCGGTTTCGTAGCCGAGCGCATCGAGCACGACCGTCGTCGCCGCCGTGGTCGCGGTGATGTCGGTCCAGCCGACATCGGAAAATGTCACGGCTTCACACGCAGCGTATGCCGGTCCGGCCGCGCCCAGCATGGCGAGGGCGACAAGGCTCGTCTTGAAAGTCATCGATGGCTCCCTGTTTTCTTGATTGACGAGTCAATAAAAACTCACCTAGCCTCATCGGGCAAACAAAAACTGTCACACGGGAGACCGGTTTGCCCTGATGCCCAAGCTCGGGATGGAGCCAATCAGGCGGGCTGCGCTGATCGAGGCGACGATCGCAGAAATCGGTCGGGCCGGATCGCTGGACGTAACCGTCAGTCAGATTGCCCGGCGGGCCGGCGTCTCGTCGGCGTTGGCGCACCACTATTTCGGCACCAAGGAGCAGATCTATCTGGCGGCGATGCGGCATATTCTGACGGTCTTCGGGGCGCAGGTGCGCGCCGGATTGCATGGTGCAAACGGCCACCGCGGCCGGATCGAGGCGATCATCACGGCGTGTTTCGATGCCGAAAATTTTCGGCCTGCTGTCATTGCCGCCTGGCTCAATTTCTATGTCCAGGCACAGACTTCGAAGGACGCAAGGCGCCTGTTGCGGGTCTACCAGAAACGCCTGCGGTCGAACCTCACCCACGATCTGAAGCCACTGGTTGGCGGGCGCGCCGAACGGGTGGCGGACGGCATCGGTGCCCTGATCGACGGTGTCTACATCCGCAAGGCCTTGAGGGACGCGCCAATGCAGCGCGACGGCGCGATCGCGCTGGTACGGGATTATCTGGCGCGGGAATTGGAGACCGTGACGGCCGAGATGGCTTGAGCGGTTGATCGATCGATATCCCGACCAATGGACGGAGCAAGATATGGAAGCCGATTTTGTGATTGTGGGTGCCGGGTCGGCCGGATGCGCGATGGCCTACAGGTTGACCGAAGACGGCACTCATTCGGTTCTGGTGATCGAACATGGCGGCACCGATGCCGGCCCGTTCATCCAGATGCCGGCGGCCCTGTCCTATCCCATGAACATGGCCCGCTACGATTGGGGCTATCGGTCCGAACCCGAACCGCATCTCGGCGGACGCCGGCTGGCCTGTCCCCGCGGCAAGGTGATCGGCGGGTCCTCGTCGATCAACGGCATGGTCTATGTGCGCGGCCACGCGAAGGATTTCGACCATTGGGCCGAGACGGGCGCGACCGGCTGGTCCTATGCCGACGTGCTGCCCTATTACCGGCGCATGGAAACCTGGCACGACGGCGGTCAGGGCGGCGATCCGGCCTGGCGCGGCACTGATGGGCCCCTCCACGTCACGCGCGGCCCGCGCACGAATCCCTTGTTCCATGCCTTCGTCGAGGCCGGTCGCCAGGCGGGCTATGAGGTCACCGGCGACTATAACGGCGAAAAGCAGGAAGGCTTCGGCCCGATGGAGCAGACCGTCTGGAAAGGACGGCGCTGGTCGGCCGCCAATGCCTACCTGAAACCGGCGCTCAAACGCGAAAAGTGCGATCTGGTGCGCGCCCTTGCCCGCCGCGTGGTGGTCGAGGAGGGCCGCGCGGTCGGGGTTGAGGTCGAACGCGGCGGAAGCGTCGAAATCATCAGGGCGCGCCGCGAGGTCATCCTGGCGGCGTCCTCGATCAACTCGCCGAAACTGCTCCTCTTGTCCGGCATCGGGCCGGCCGCGCACCTTGCCGAACATGGCATTCCGCTGGTCGCCGATCGGCCGGGCGTCGGTCAGAACCTGCAGGACCATCTGGAACTCTACATCCAGATGGCGGCAGCCCAGCCGATCACGCTCTACAAATACTGGAACCTTCTCGGCAAGGCCTGGATCGGCGCGCAATGGCTGTTCACCGGAACCGGTCTCGGCGCGTCGAACCAGTTTGAAAGTGCGGCCTTCATCCGTTCGAAGCCGGGCGTCGACTATCCCGACATTCAATACCACTTCCTGCCGATCGCGGTGCGCTATGACGGCCAGGCGGCTGCCGAGGGCCACGGCTTTCAGGCCCATGTCGGCCCGATGCGCTCCAAGAGCCGCGGTGCCGTCAGCCTGCGCTCATCCGACCCGCGCGACGCGCCGAACATCGTCTTCAATTATATGAGCCACCCGGACGACTGGGAGGATTTCCGGCGCTGCATCCGGCTGACCCGGGAGATCTTTGCGCAGGACGCCTTCCGCCCATTTGTCAAACACGAGATCCAGCCCGGCGCCGACGTGCGTTCCGACGACGAACTCGACGGCTTCATTCGGGAACACGCCGAAAGCGCCTATCATCCCTGCGGTACGGCCCGGATGGGCCGGGCCGACGATCCGATGGCAGTTGTCGACCCCGAGTGCCGCGTCATCGGGGTGGACGGGCTGCGCCTTGCCGACAGTTCGATCTTTCCCCGCATTACGAACGGCAACCTGAACGGGCCTTCGATCATGACCGGGGAAAAGGCGGCGGATCATATTCTCGACAGGACGCCGCTTCCGCCGTCGAACGCGGAACCCTGGATCAGCCCGCGCTGGCGCGAGGCGCAGCGATAGAAAATCGGATGACCCGGTACGCTCAGTCGATGGCGTGCCGAAGCGCGGCGCGGGCGAGCAGCCGGGTCGAATCGAGCGTCGGCAGCGAGGAATTCGTATCGTCGATGATCAGCGGAATTTCGGTGCAGCCAAGGATGACGGCGTCGCAGCCGGCCGCCTTCAGGCGGTCGATGGCGGCCTGGTGGAAGGCGATCGCTTCAGGCCGGAACACGCCGTAGGTCAGTTCTTCCATGATGATCCG
>JANQQB010000497.1 GCA_028285165.1 Rhodobiaceae bacterium | reverse complement strand
GTACTTGTTACCGTCAAAGACAACACCATGCTTGCGAAAGTTCGTGCCGACGAGATTTCAAGACACGCGGCCAACGCCGAGCTTTAGGCCAATCCCGGTTCGTCCATCGGTTCCGGATCATTGATCACCGCCCACGGCAGAACTGCCGCCGCGCGCGTCCAGCAGCCGCGTCAGCCAGTCCGGGTCCATTTCCGGAACGGATGACAACAGCAATTCCGTATAGGGCGGATGCGGCGGATTGAGGATCTCATCCTTCAACCCCTGTTCGACCACCCTGCCCTGATGCATGACCACGATCTCGTCGGAGATCGCCTTCACCGTCGCAATATCGTGCGTGATGAAAATGTAGGTGATGTCGAACTCCTTCTGCAGGCGTAGAAGGAGTTTCAGGATGCCTTCCTGCACGATCTGATCGAGGGCGGACGTCACCTCGTCGCAGATGATCAATTCCGGATCGGCGGCCAAGGCCCGTGCGATGCAGATCCGCTGTTTCTGACCGCCTGACAATTCGCCCGGCAGGCGGTCGATAAAGCTCTCATCGAGCTCGATCATGTTCAGCAACTCGACGACCCGGTCGTCGCAGGCACGCCCCCTCAGGCCCAGATAGAATTCGAGCGGCCGGCCGATGATGTCGCGCACCGTGTGCCGCGGATTCATCGCCGTATCGGCCGATTGATAGATCATCTGGATGCGGCGGAGCTGATCCGTCGAGCGGCCCTTCAGGGCCTTCGGCAACGCCTGGCCGTTGAACAGGACCTCGCCGGCAGCGGCCGGCAGCAGACCGGTGATGACACGTGCCGTCGTGGACTTGCCGGAACCGGATTCGCCGACGACGGCGACGGTCTGGCCGCGCGGGACAGCGATCGAGACGTCGTCGAGCACCTTGATCGTCCCGTAGGCCGCATCGACATGATCGATCTTCAGGATGATGTCATCGGATTCCGACGCCGGTTTTTCGATCGATCGCACCGCCCAAAGCGACTTTGTGTAGGGATGTTTCGGTGCGGACAGCATTTCGCGGGTATCCGCATCCTCTACCGTCTCGCCGTAGCGCAGCACCTTGATCACGTCGGCCATCTGGGCAACGACGGCCAGGTCGTGGGTGATATAGATCGCGGCAGTGTTGAAGCGGTCAACCACGTCGCGGATCGCCGCCAGCACGTTGACCTGTGTCGTCACATCGAGCGCGGTTGTCGGTTCGTCGAAAATGATGAGATCCGGGCGCGACGTCATGGCCATGGCCGTCATGGCACGCTGCAATTGTCCGCCGGAAACCTGGTGCGGATAGCGGTCGCCGATATGGTCCGGGTCCGGCAATTGCATGTCGCGGTACAGGTTGCGGGCATCGGACCGGGCTTCCTCGGCCGGACGCAGGCTGTTGCGGATTGAGGATTCGATCGTCTGGTCGATCAGCTTGTGGGCCGGGTTGAACGAGGCCGCGGCCGATTGGGCCACATAGGCGATGCGGGTGCCACGCAGGCGCCGCTTCTGGGATTCCGGAGCGGCCATCAGGTCGATCCCGTCGAATACAATCGTGCCCGACGTCAGACGGCATCCCGGACGGGCAAATCCCATCGCAGCGAGACCAAGCGTTGATTTGCCGGCACCGGATTCACCGATCAGGCCCATCACTTCGCCGCGCCGGAGGACCAGGTCAACGCCCTTGACGATCTCGTGCCAGCGCTCGTCGCTGTACCCGTCGATGCGCACATCGCGCATCTCCAAAAGGATCTCGCCGCGTGTCCCGTTCGTGCCGGACCCCTCAGTGCTCATCGCGCAATCCGCTTGTCTTGTGAAGGAACCAGTCGACCACGAAGTTGACCGCCACCGTGAGAAGAGCGATCGCTGCGGCCGGCAGCAGAGGCGTCAGTCCCGCCTTGAGGTCGTATGGGGCAAACTGGATGAGCGAGGCGTTTTCGCGGACCATCGATCCCCAATCGGCGGTCGGCGGCTGGATGCCAACGCCGAGGAAGGAGAGCGCGGCGATCGTCAGGAACACAAAACAGAACCTGAGGCCGAATTCCGCGACAAGCGGCGGCAGGATGTTGGGCAGGATCTCCCGCCGCATGACCCAGCCGAGCCCTTCGCCGCGCAGGCGAGCCGCCTCGACGTAGTCCATCACCACCACGTTCATGGCGACGGCCCGCGTAAGCCGGAAAACGCGGGTCGCATCCAACACGGCGATGATGATGATCAGGTTGGTGACCGTCGAACCGAAGATCGACAACAGCATCAGCGCGAAGATCAGGCTCGGGATCGCCATCAGCACGTCGACGAAGCGGCTGAGCACCTGATCGAGCCAGGTCCGGTTGATCGCAGCGATCAGTCCCAGGCCGCCGCCGATGAGGAAGGACAGGAAGGTCGTCGCCACCGCAATTCCGACCGTGTTGCGCGCGCCGTAGATCAGGCGGGTCAGCACGTCCCGGCCCAATTGATCGGTGCCGAACAGAAAATCACCGCCCCAGGGCGCGAAGGGCTGCGGAAACACCTGCGCTTCGCCATAGGGAGCGATCCACGGGGCGAACAGGGCGACGAACAGGTAGGAGGCAATAACGATCATGCCGAACCAGGCCGTCAGCGGTGCGGAGCGCAATCCGATCCACATGCGCTGCGCGAAAGTCCGTCGTGCGCGGACCTGGGAGACCTCGCCGGAGGCCGAATAGGTGTTTTCGATCTCCGTCATCGCGGGTGCAAGAGCCTTGGATTGGTGACGATGGAAATGATGTCGGCGATCAGATTCAGGAGGATATAGGTGGCCGCAAAGATCAGGGCGCAGGCCTGAACGACCGGAATGTCACGGGTGGTGACCGCGTCGACCATCAATTGTCCGATGCCGGGATAAACGAACACCACTTCAACCACGACCACACCGACAACGAGGTAAGCGAGGTTAAAAGCGATCACGTTGACGATCGGAGCCCAGGCATTGGGCAGGGCGTGGTACAGGATGACATTCATCCGCGACACGCCCTTCAACTGCGCCATTTCGATGTAAGGACTGGCGAGCAGGTTGATGATGGCTGCCCGGGTCATGCGCATCATGTGGGCGACGATGACCAGGGTCAGTGTCAAGGCCGGCAGAGCCGTGCGGTAGATGCGGTCGGCGAGCGGTGTGTCGGCGCTGACATTGGCCAGTGAGGGAAAGACCGGATTGAGGGAAACAAGAAGGAGGATCAGAAGGTAGGCGACGAAAAATTCTGGAAAGGAGATCGTCGTCAGGGTGGCTGCGTTGACGGACCGGTCGTAGATCGAATTGCGGAACAGGGCCGCGGTGATGCCCAGGAAGAGCGCGAGCGGCACGGCAATGATCGCGGTCATACCGGCCAGGAACAGGGTGTTCCATAATCGCGGCCCCACCAGATCAATCACCGCGCGGGACCGGTCATCGCCTCCCGATGCGGCGCGTCCGGAAAACGATGTGCCCAGATCGCCGGTGGCTACTGACGCAATCCAGTCGAAGTACCGGATATAGGCAGGCTGATCGAGACCGAGTTCCTTTCGGAAGGCCGCGACAGTCTCTTCGGTGGCCGACTGGCCGAGAACGGCCTGGCCAAAGTCACCGGGCAGGAACTCGATCGCGCTGAAAATGATCACGGAGACCATAAACAGGGTGAGCAGTCCCAGTCCCAAGCGCTGAACCACGGTAACAAGGACCGGATGCACGGTTCGCACTCCCCTCTTTATGGGCCTCGCCGATCGGATTGCCGGATACGGTTTTCCGATGACGGACCTGTTTGACTGAAACGCTAGCCAGCGTGAGGGCAAATGTAAACGGTCATCCCGCGACCCGGCCGTATCGGACCGCATCCGGGAGTGCGAGCGGCGCGGTTTTCCCCCCTGTTCGCCGGGCGACAATCGTCGCAAGATAATCGTTGACAGTCCTGTTTCCGGCCAGCTTGTTAGGCGCGTGCCCGACTCTCTATCATTCACAACACAGCAAACCGGGCCCGCGGAGGAAACACGGTGGCGGAGACCATTCTCGTCGACAAAAAGCCGGGTTACCGGATCATCACGTTGAACCGGCCGGATCGACTGAATGCGTTCAACGAAGAGATGCATGCCGCGCTGAAGGCGGCGATCGATCACGTCGAAACCGACGAGACCTGTCGCGCCCTGCTTCTGACCGGCGCCGGGCGCGGGTTTTGTGCCGGACAGGACCTGAGCGATCGGGTGCAGGCATCGGACGGCAGCAAGCCGGACCTCGGCGACACGCTCGGCCGTCTCTACAATCCGCTGATCCGCCGCCTGCACGCCCTGCCCGTCCCTGTCGTCTGTGCAGTCAATGGCGTCGCCGCCGGCGCCGGCGCCAATATCGCGCTTGCCTGCGATATCGTGCTGGCCGGTGCGTCGGCAAAGTTCATCCAGGCCTTTGCGCGGCTCGGTCTTGTTCCGGATGCGGGCGGGACCTATGCCCTGCCCCGTCTTGTCGGGCCGGCAAGAGCCCGCGGACTGGCGCTTCTGGCGGAGCCGCTCGGCGCCGCCAAGGCGGAGGAATGGGGCCTGATCTGGAAATGTGTAGCGGATGCGGATCTGATGAGCGAGGCTGAAACGCTGACCGCCCGGCTGGCGACGCAGCCAACCTTCGGGTTTTCCCAGATCAAGCAAGCGCTCGATGCCTCGCTCGACAATACGCTCGATGAACAACTCGACCTGGAGCGCGACCTGCAGCGTCGGGCCGGGCGATCCGACGATTACGCCGAAGGCGTTGCCGCCTTTATGGAAAAACGCGATCCTGTCTTTACCGGCAAGCCGCCGGAATAACATTCATGTCCGCTTCCGACACCATGACACCGGACGCCGTGGCGCGGGCCTGCGCCGAGGCGATGATGGCCAGCGACAACGCCTCGCAGGCGCTTGGTATGGCGCTGGATCATATCGCGCCGGGCGAGGCAATTCTGTCCATGGCTGTGACCGACGTCATGACAAACGGCCATAAGACCTGTCATGGCGGATACATCTTCACGCTTGCCGATTCCGCCTTCGCCTTTGCCTGCAACAGCTACGACCAAAGGTCCGTCGCTCAGCATTGCCAGATCAGCTTTCTCAAACCGGCGTTTTCCGGCGACGTGCTGAGCGCATCGGCCCGGGAGCGATGGCGTGAAGGACGCTCCGGCATCTACGATATCGTCGTGCACAACCAGGCCGGCGAAACGATTGCAGAATTTCGCGGCCATTCGCGCACCGTCAAGGGTACGCATCTCGGCGGCGATGAACCTCAACTGGAAGAAAACTGACCAAGGGTGTCCGATGTTAGATCTCACTCCCGACAGATCCCAACTCGACCCGATCGAAATCGCCTCGATCGATGAGATCCGCGGCCTGCAATTGCAACGGCTGAAGGCAAGCCTTGCCCATGCCTATGAGAACGTTCCGCACTACAAGAAGGCCTTCGAAGCCAAGGGCGTTCATCCGGACGACTTGAAGACGTTGTCGGATCTGTCGAAATTCCCCTTCACGTTCAAATCGGACCTGCGCAACAATTATCCGTTCGGCATGTTCGCAGTGCCGCAGGACAAGGTCGCGCGCGTGCATGCGTCGTCGGGCACGACCGGTAAACCGACTGTCGTCGGCTATACTGCGAATGACATCGAGACCTGGGCCGACGTGGTGGCACGCTCGATCCGGGCATCGGGCGGCCGTCCGGGTATGAAGGCCCACATCGCCTACGGGTATGGCCTGTTCACCGGCGGTCTCGGGGCCCATTACGGGGCTGAGAAGCTCGGGTGCACCGTGATCCCGATTTCCGGCGGCATGACGGAACGCCAGGTCAACCTGATCACCGATTTCAAACCTGAAATCATCATGGTCACACCGTCCTACTCGCTCGCCATCCTCGATGCTTTCCGTGCACAAGGCATCGACCCGCGGGACTCTTCCCTGCAGGTCGGCATTTTCGGCGCCGAACCCTGGACCAATGCCATGCGCAAGGAAATCGAGGATGCCTTCGACATGCACGCCGTCGATATCTACGGATTGTCGGAAGTCATGGGCCCGGGCGTTGCCAATGAATGCGTTGAGACCAAGGACGGCCTGCATATCTGGGAAGACCATTTCTATCCCGAGGTGATCGACCCGGCCACCGGCGACGTGCTTGAGGACGGCGAAGAAGGGGAACTGGTCTTTACGTCGCTGACCAAGGAGGCGATGCCGGTCGTTCGGTATCGCACGCGCGACCTGACCCGGCTGCTGCCCGGAACCGCGCGAACCATGCGGCGCATGGAAAAGATCACCGGCCGATCGGACGACATGATGATCGTGCGCGGCGTCAACGTGTTCCCGACCCAGATCGAGGAATTGCTGCTCAGGTGCGAAGGCCTCAGCGCCCATTACTACGTCGAACTGAGCCGCGAAGGCCGCATGGATGAAATGACCGTGTTCGTCGAGGCCAACCCGGCGCACGCCGACGAGGTGCAGCGCGAGGCGCAACGCACCATGCTCGGCGGCCTCATCAAGGATATGATCGGCGTGTCGGCACGCATCGTGGTCGCAGATCCGGATTCGATCGAGCGATCGATGGGCAAGGCGCGGCGCATTATCGACAAACGCGGCGAACTCTGATCGAATCGGCCGTATCAGACGGTCCGACCGGTTTGAGAACCCGCCAGGTCAGTCGGCCGTCGCGGAGGAGTCGATGGTGAACGATACCGACGGGATGCGGCGGCTCGCGGCCGATACGATCTCCGAGGCCTGGAATGACGCGCTATCCAAAGGCGTCCGGCCGGAGCTTCTGGCCAGCACCGCGCTGAGCGTCGCACTTACGACACTGGTTCGCTTGCACGGTCACGACACCGCGGCCCGCATGATTGACCGGTTTGCCGACGCCATTCGCGAAGGAAAATTCGATCACATGTCCGACCCGGATTCCTGACGACTGGCGGTGTGTCGTCGGGTCTTGCCGTCGTGGCGCCTTCGGCGGATAATCGGCATCGGAGATGCCGTGACTTTCCTCGCCGACGCCATTTCATATCTCATCGCACGTCCATCTTCCGCCATTATCCGCCATCAGGGAGTTCGCCATGCGCCATAGTCCAACGCTCGTGGCCCCGATCCTCGGGGCATGGCTTTTCATGCTCGTACCCTTTACGGCATTTCCGGTGTCGGCCGAGCCGGTCATCCCGGCGACCATTACCCAGGTGAAGCTCTTTGCCGCTTGGGAGGATGGCGATGCGGCGGGCTTCTATCGCGGCATCGTCACCGTCCCGGAACCGGGCAAGGCAACCTTTACGCTGCAATGGATAGCGGTCGGTCCGGAAGGTCAGTTAAGCGAGATCCGGCATTCCCTGCCGATTCCCGAGGTCGAAACGCTGAGCGGCCTGGTCGTCGATTTCCGTGGCGAAGTCGACACCCAGGGACTGACGGTTTTCATCGATGTCCAGGAATCGCCCGATGTGCTCGAGGAGACCTACGTGCTTTATGTCGACGGACCGGACGCCTACACCTTCGAAGGCGCTTCGAACTGACCAGAATTCAGGACCGGGTTACCAAAGAGACTTTTTCGCCCGTTCTGGCCACGCGCGGTCGTATTCAGTGCCACCGATCCGGTGATCGGTCAGTTCTGCCAGCATCGAACCGGCGCTCGGCAGCGTCGATGGATCGACCCTGACCTCCGGGTCCCAAAGGCGTGAGCGCACAATGGCTCGAGCGCATTGGAAATAGACGGTAAGCACCGTGATCACCATGGCCGACCGCGGCGCCTTTTCATCGACGGCAAACGATGTCAGCAGGTCGGGGTCCACTGAAATCCTTGCCTCGCCGTTGACCCGCAGCGTGTTTCCGGATCCCGGCACCATGAACAGGAGTGCGACCCGCGGGTCCCGGACAATGTTCTTCAGCGAATCGATCCGGTTGTTGCCCCGCCGGTCCGGCAGGATCAGCGTGCGGTCATCGGCGACCCGAACGAAGCCGGGACGGTCGCCGCGCGGCGAGCAATCCAATCCTTCCGGTCCGCTGGTGGCCAGGCTGACAAACGGCGCCGCTTCAATGAAACGCCGATAGCTTGGTGACAGGAAGGGCACTTCCTTGACCAGGGAGGTTTCGCCAGGATGGCCGTAAAGCTCCTTGAGATCCTCAACGCTCGTGATTGTCGTCATGCGCGCGCTCCGTCTGCCCAGGGCCGATCGACAGGACGTTCCATACCGCATCGCGCAATAGGGAGCCATGGCCCGGTCACGATCTCTTGTCATGGCAGACATGCGCACGGGGCGTGACGCCCTTTTCAGATCGATCGTTCCAATTATATTTAGTCTTGGATAAACCCGGCGGCCGTCGCAGCCGCGACCCTGTGCGGTATGGTATCGTCCCGCCGGCAATCGAAAGGCTTTCCCGTGACAAATCAACCGAACCCGGAAACCGACAAAACGCGGATCAACATTGACGTCGTGTCCGACGTCATGTGTCCGTGGTGCTATATCGGCAAGCGGCGGCTTGAAAAGGCGCTGGAAATGGTACCCGACATCGAAGTGGACGTCCGCTGGCGACCGTTTCAGCTCGACGCGACGCTGCCGCCCGAGGGCAAGGACCGCAAACAATATCTGGCTGAGAAATTCGGCGGGCTGGAACGCGCCCGTGCGCTTTACAAGAACGTCACCGATGCCGCCGAAGCGGAGGGTTTGCACATGCAGGTCGAGCGAATAGAACGCTCGCCGAACACGATCGACGCGCACAGGCTGATCCGCTGGTCGCAGACGACCGGCGACCAGGACGCCGTCGTCGAACGCCTTTTCCATCTGTATTTCATGGAAGGTGCGGACCTCACCAAGCGGGAGCTCTATTACTCGGTCGCCGAAGATGCGGGCATGGACCGGGCACTGGTGGAATCGCTTTTTGAGAAGGGCGCCGACATCGACGAAGTGCAGGAAGAGATCGCCGTTGCCACGCGGCTCGGAGTCACCGGCGTACCGTTTTTCATCTTTGATAACCAGTACGCCGTTCAAGGGGCTCAGGACAGCGCGACGCTGGCCAACGTGCTGCAGCAGATTGCATCCGAAAGATCGGAGTCGCCGGAAACAAAATCCGAGCCTGAGACGGCTTCGACCTGACCATCGTCAAGGTCCGGCCGGGATTTCGAAGATCGGGACCGGATCGGGAATGCCGGGAAGATCGTGCCTGCCGCGGGACGGCAGGTCGATCGGGGCATGCTGGGCGACCGACCCGGTCGTCAGACCAAAGACACCAAGCGACTTGCAAAGCCCCTGCAGCCGGCTCGCCACATTCACGGCCGGTCCGATCACAGTGAAATCGAGCCGATCCGCGCCGCCGATATTGCCATAGGTGACCGGTCCGCGATGCAGGCTCATGACAAAGTCGAGCGGCTCCTGCCCGACCTGTCTTCTTGCGTTGTTCACGTCCTGCATGCGCCGGTGCGCATGCGCACAGGCGGCCAGTCCGTCGCGCGACGCAGCGTCGGATCCGTTCTCGCCGTCGACTGGGAAAATCGCTAGGACACCGTCACCGATGAATTTCAGCACATCGCCGTTTGCTCCGGCCACGGCCTCGCAGACGACTTCGAAATAGAGGCTGAGCGCCTGCAAAAGGTCATCGGCCTTCCAGGCGAGCGACTTGGCGGTAAAGCCCCGCAGATCCGCCATGAGGACCACGGCTTCCATGGTGCGCACGTCGCCGCGCCGGACGGCGCCGCCGAGGACGGCAGCTGCCGGATCAGAGCCGAGATAGGTCTTCAGCAACGAGCCGGTCGAGCGGGCCGCCGCCATAACTTCGATGACCGGCGTCAGATATCGGCTCAAACGTTCAAAAGCAACGATATCGGCATCGCAGAAACCTGACGGCCGGTCGGTCGCGATGCTTATGCCTTGCGCCAGGCCGTCTTGAAACAGCATAGGGAGCGCGAGAAAGTCGGTGCCGCCGTCTCTGGCAACGTCGTGCAGCGCGATATGATCGGCTTCGATGTCGAGATCGGTCAGGCGGCGGCGAAACGGCAGGCGCTTGTCGATCACGTACTGGAACGGGGAGCCGATGTAGGCGTCCGTCAGATTGGCGCCGTGTTCGACAGTGTATTCTTGCGCGGCGCCCTCGTCGCGACGCCAGACCACACCCCAGGCCCGCAAGAGCGGGTTGGCCATACGCGGCGCAAACCGCAACCGCCACAACGGTGCTCCGGCATCCACGAGGCGCTCGCACAGGGCATCGGCCAGTTCGGCCGGGCCGGGCAGAAGCCGGCCACTTGTCATGAGCCAATCGAGCGTCGGGTCCGGATCCCAGCCGTTTTTCACGGCGCTGCACGCACAATGGCAGCCGGCGAGACCCGACCGCCTGTTTCAGACCGCCGCGTTGCCATAGACTTCGTCGGCGCGCGCTTCGAACGCGGACGAGAACTTTCGAAACGCCCGGTCGAACACCGCGCCGGCAACCCGCGCCAGCATCCGACTGCGAAATTCATAGGAAATGTAGAAACCGACCTCGCATACCGTCTCCCCGAGCGGTTTGAACACCCAGCGGTTTTCGAGGTGGCGGAATGGTCCGTCGAGATATTCGACAAAGATCGTGCCTTTTTCCCGGTCGAGCGTAACCTTGGTGGCAAACGTCTCGCGCAGGACCTTGTAGGATACCGTCATGTCGGCAACCATGATTTCGCGCCCGTCCTCGAGCGGACGCCGGCTGCGAACCTTCAATCCGGTACAGAGCGGGACGAAACGGGGATATTGCTCGACGTCGGCGACAAGATCGAACATGTCGTCAGCGCGATGATTGACCCTGTGTTTGGTTTCGAATTGGGGCATCTGCTGTCCGGATGACCCTATCCGCCCTGCTGCGCGCGACGTGCCGCCTGCAAACGCTTGAAATCGTCTCCGGCATGGTGCGACGAGCGCGTCAGCGGACTTGAAGAAACCACCAGAAAGCCCTTTGCCAGCGCGACTTTTTCAAATCCCGTGAACTCGTCAGGTGTGACGAACCGGTCAATCGGATGGTGTTTGCGCGTCGGTTGCAGGTACTGACCGACGGTGAGAAAATCGACATCGGCCACCCGCAGGTCATCCATCACCTGGAGGATCTCATTCCGGGTCTCGCCAAGCCCGACCATGATACCCGACTTCGTGAACATGGCCGGATCGATTTCCTTGACCTGCTGCAAGAGGCGGATCGAGTGAAAATACCGCGCTCCGGGACGGACTGTCAGATAGAGCGACGGCACGGTTTCCAGATTGTGGTTGAACACGTCCGGTCTGGCTTCGACAACGGTCTCGATCGCGCCGTCCTTGCGCAGGAAATCCGGCGTCAGGACTTCGACGGTCGTGCTCGGCGACCGGCCGCGGATCGCGGTGATCACCTTTGCGATATGCGCCGCGCCACCGTCATCCAGATCGTCCCGGTCGACCGACGTGATGACCGCGTGATGCAATCCCATCTGGGCGACGGCGTCCGCAACCTTTGAGGGTTCGTCGGCGTCGAGCAGGTCCGGGATGCCGGTCCGCACGTTGCAGAAGGCGCAGGCGCGCGTGCAGGTGTCGCCCATGACCATGAAGGTGGCGTGTTTCTTGGACCAGCACTCGCCGATATTCGGGCATCCGGCCTCTTCGCAGACCGTGACGAGCTTGCGGTCCTGAACGATCTTGCGGGTTTCCTGATAGACCTTCGATCCCGGCGCCCGGACCCGGATCCAGTCCGGCTTCCGGAGAACCGGGCTGTCCGGCCGGTTGCGCTTTTCCGGATGACGCGGACGCGGTGCGACCTCGGGATCCGTCTTGTCTATCAGCGTGACCATCGTGTTGCCCATCAAAAGCGCGCCCGGAGATCGCCTGCCGCCTACCGGACGCCGTTTCGTCATACATGGCCGGTTATCGCGTCAGAGGCAAGGGCCAACGCTGTCACATCAGCAATGCCGAACCGGCGGTGATCGGGCAATCCCGGTGCCCGGTCGGGGTTCAGGACCGCGCCAGTTCCGTGACCAATTGCTCCGTCGTCACCTGGCGGCAATAGCCCCGGATCGCGGCGATCGATCCGGCATGGCGTTCGGGGCTGTAGGTGGCGCACGCATCGGTCACCTGGGTCACCAGATAACCGAGGTCGCAGGCGTCGCGGATGGCGCTCTCCAC
>JANQQB010000494.1 GCA_028285165.1 Rhodobiaceae bacterium | reverse complement strand
GGCCCGACGAGCGCATAGGCGAGGCTGACCAGGTGGCATCCGAGATCGCCGAGTGCGCCGAGCCCGCCGCGCGACCGCAGGCAGCGCCAGGACCATTGGGTCTCCGGATCCGCCTGGTAATCCTCGTCGACGAAGCCGCGGAAATGCGTCACGCGGCCGATTTCGCCGTCGGCGATCAGGCGCTTGGCGTGCAGGATCGTCGGATTGTGCGTGTAATTGTAGCCGATCATGGAATGCACGCTCGCCTCGCGCACGGCACTTTCCATGCGCTCGCCATCCTCCACGGTGAGCGCCAGGGGTTTTTCGCACCAGATGTGCTTGCCGGCAGCGGCTGCGGCCAGCACCATGTCGTGGTGCAGGTCGTTCGGCGTGGTGACGGAGACGATGTCGACCGCCGGGTCCGCGACCGCGGCGCGCCAATCGTCGGTGGCACGGGAAAAGCCGAACTGGGAGGCAAAGACCTCGGCCCGCTCGAGCGGCCGGTCGCACATGATTTCAAGCCGTGGCGCCGGCACGTCGCCAAAGGCTGCGCGGACGGCACGATAAGCGAACGCATGGGACTTGCCCATGAAGCCGGACCCGATCAGGGCAACCCCGAGATCCATAAACGTGTTCCTTCCCTGTCAATCGTAGGCGACGCGGACGGCCTGATCGGTGCGCCGGGAGCGGTCCGCCGCATCGGCGATCAGCAGGGCCTTCAACCCGTCCTGACCGTCCGGCCGCAACGGCACGTCGCCCTTGAGACCGGCCGCAAACGCCGCCAGCTCTGCATGATAGGCCTCGGCATAGCGTTCCATGAAAAAGTCGAGCGGCGGATCGGCGCGAATGCCGGCGGCGTCGGCAAGCGTGACCGTGCTTGCCTTCACGTTGCCGGCGCTGACCAGGCCGCCGGAGCCGTGCACTTCGACCCGCTGATCATAGCCGTAGACGGCGCGGCGGGAATTGGAGATCTGCACGATGCGACCGCTTGCCGTCACCAGCGTGGCCGCGGCGCTGTCGACGTCGTCCTCGGTGCCGATCGCGGGATCGACAAGCACGGAGCCGAACGCGGACACTTCGACGGGATCCTCGTCGAGAAGGAACCGGGCCATGTCGAAATCATGGATCATCATGTCCCGGAATAGCCCGCCAGACCGCCGCACATAATGGATCGGCGGCGGTGCCGGATCGCGGGATACGATCTGCACCATTTCAAGGTTGCCGATGGCTCCGGACACGATCCGGCGTTTTAATTCGGCAAAGTTCGGATCGAAGCGCCGGTTGAAGCCGACCATCAGCCGGGCGTTGGTTTCCTCAACGACCTTCAGACAGGCGCGGACCCGCCCGACATCGAGGTCGATCGGTTTTTCGCAAAAGATCGCCTTGCCGGCCCGGGCGGCCTGTTCGATCTGGTCGGCATGGCAATCGGTCGGCGTGGCGATGATCACGGCATCGATTGCCGGATCGGCAAGAATGTCGTCGACCGTTGCGATAGATCCGCCGGTCAAGGATTGCACATGGGCCGCCGCGTCGTCGTCCGGATCGAAGACACTTGCGATCTCCGCATCCGGCAAGGCTGCCACTGCGCGGGCATGGGTTCGCCCGATCCGTCCGGCGCCGAGCAATCCGATGCGTATCATTGGCTTATCCTTACCCGGCGTCCCGGACGGCAATCCAGTCATGGTCCGGATGGTTCTGGAACCGCCATTTGCGCAAGGGACCGGCCATGACGTTCAGATAATACATTTCATAGCCGTGCGGCGCGCCGCAGGGATGGTGTCCGCGCGGCACGAGCACCACGTCGTGGTCGGCGACCGCCATCGTCTCGTCAAGCGCACCGTCCTCGGTGAAGACCCGCTGGAAGCCGAAACCCTGTGCCGGGTTCAGGCGGTGATAATAGGTTTCCTCCAGATAGGTCATGCGCGGATAATCGTCCTCGTCGTGACGGTGCGGCGGATAGGACGACCAATTGCCGGCCGGGGTGAAGACTTCCGTCACCAGCAGGCTGTCGGCCACGTCGCGCTCCTCCATGGCGATCGGATGGATGTATCGCGTGTTGGCGCCAATGCCGCGGGTCACCTGTTCAATGTCTTGAATGACCGTTGCCGGCCGGTCGCCGGAACCGGGCGCCGTGCAGACCCCGAGCACACAGGGCGTTGTTGCGCGCGCGGTCCATGTCGTGCCAGCCGGCGCGTAGACGGCGGACGGCGGCGTGCCCTCAAAGACATCCAGGCGATCGCCCTGTTCGCCGAAGGACATGTCGCCGACATCGATCTCCGCCCGGCCTTCGACCAGGACCAGGATCGCTTCGCGATCGCCGGTCGCCTGGGTGGCGACCTCGCCGGGGGCGAGGCGATAAAGCGCAAAACCGACATAGGACCAGCCGGCGCGGGCCGGCGAAATGTCATGCACCTTACCCGTCGTCCCGGACGGTCTGATCAAAAGGTCAGGCATAGGCGTCTCCTCTCGGGCCGCGCATGGCACCGGCGTTCCGCATTCTCACACATTTCCATTCGCAAGCCGTCGCCTCAATCGGCGAGCCGTTGGGCCTGCCGGCCGGTTTCATAGGCGGCACGGGCATCACCGACTTCCTTGCGCTCGGAAACCTCCGGCACGGCGACATCCCACCAGTGCCCGCCCGCTTCCGTGGTCGGCATCGGATCGGTGTCGATCACGACGGCATAACATCCCGGTGCCGCGCGGGCGCGGGAGAGGGCGGTTTCAAGTTCGGCGATCGTCTGGACTTTCTCCGACGTCGCGCCCATCGATGCGGCGTGGGCGGCAAAGTCGATCGCGGACGCTGTTTCGTGGCGCGCGTCGTCGAGCAGATTATTGAAACTCACACCGCCGGTCGCCCGCTGCAGACGGTTGATGCAGCCGAAGCCGCGATTGTCGAGAATGACGAGGATGATCTTCTGGCCGAGCATGACGGCGGTCGCCAGTTCGGAATTCATCATCATATAGCTGCCGTCGCCGACCATGACCACGACCTCCCGGTCGGGGCGCGCCATCTTGGCGCCGAGACCGCCGGCGATCTCGTATCCCATGCAGGAAAAACCGTATTCCAGGTGATAGCCGTTCGGCCGTGCGGTCTTCCAGAGCTTGTGCAATTCGCCGGGCAGGCCGCCGGCGGCGCATAACAGGATCGTATCGTCGTCAACGCTGCGCTGGACGGCGCCGATCACCTGCATGTCGCTCGGCAGCCGATTGTCGCCGTCGCCGGAACCGGGTGCGGCGGTCACGGTGTCGACAGAAGCCATCCAGGCGGTTTTGAGGGAGGGGTCCGGACCTGTCTTGCGGTGGGTGCCAAGGGCGGCTGACAAGTCCTTCAGTGCGGTATCGGCATCGGCGACAAGCGCAAACGCGCCGTGTTTGGCCGCGTCATAGGCGCCGATATTGATCGACATCAGCCGCCGGTCCGGATGTTTGAAGAGGGCCCAGGACCCGGTCGTGAAATCCTGGAACCGGGTGCCGACGCCGATGACCAGATCCGCCGTTTCGGCGACCGCATTGGCGGCCGACGAACCGGTCACGCCGATCGATCCGAGATTGAGCGCGTGGTCCCAGGGCAGGGCGGACTTGCCCGCCTGGGTTTCCGCCACCGGGATGCCATGGGTTTCGACGAAATCCCGTAACGTTTCGGTCGCCTCGGCGTAGTGCACGCCGCCACCGGCAACGATAAGGGGCCGCTCTGCCGCGCGGATCATGTCGGCGGCGTCGGCCAATTGTCCGGCATCGGCCCGCGGCCGCCGACGCCGCCAGGTGCGAGGCTCGAAAAACGCTTGCGGCCAGTCGAATGCCTCGGCTTGCACGTCCTGGCAGAAGCCGAGCGTGACGGGTCCGCAGGTCTCTGGATCGGTCATCGTCGCCATCGCCCGCGGCAGGGCGGTGAGGAGTTGTTCCGGTCGGGTGATGCGATCGAAATACCGGCTGACCGGGCGAAAACAATCGTTGGCGCTGACAGTGCCGTCACCGGTGTCCTCGACCTGCTGCAACACCGGGTCCGGTGCCCGGTTGGCAAACACGTCGCCGGGCAGAAGCAGCACGGGCAACCGGTTGACATGCGCGAGCGCTGCGGCCGTCACCAGGTTGGTCGCGCCCGGGCCGATCGAGGTGGTCACCGCCATGGCGCGCTTGCGGTTCAGTGTCTTGGCATAGGCGATCGCCGCATGGGCCATAGATTGCTCGTTGTGGCCGCGCCACGTCGGCAGCGCGTCGCCGGCGGCATAAAGCGCTTCGCCAAGCGCCGCCACGTTGCCATGACCGAAAATCGCCCAGCAGCCGGCGATGAACGGAACGCCGTCGGCATTGTTCTGGACGGAAAGATACCGGACCATGGCCTGGGCGGCGGTCAATCGGATCGTGCTCATTGTGTCTGTCCTCCCGTGGCGTGTTTGGCGGCGTCCCATGCGGCACAGAGCGCAGCATAGCGCTCGGTCATCCGGTCGACCGCACCCGCATCGTCCAATGTACCGGCAAGCCAGGCCTGCGCGGCGTCGGAAAAAATTGTTCGGCCGACGGCAAACCCGCGCACGAGGTCGAAGCCGGCGGCCACCCGAAAACTCTCGGCCAGCACCTCGGCCGGTGCATCGAGGCCAAGCACAAGAATGCCGCGGGCATGCGGATCGTTTCGCCGGACGGTCTCGACGGCGGCCTGCCAGGCGTCCGGTGTTGCCATCGGTTCCACTTTCCACCAATCGGGAAAGACGCCGATATCGTAGAACCGCTGCATGACCGCGCCCGTCGTGCCGTCTTCGACCGGTCCGACCTTTGACGGGATTACCTCCAGCAGCAATTCCAGCCGGTTGCGGCGGCACGCTTCGGCAAGCCGCAGAATGGTCTCTTCCTGGTTTTCCCGCGTCGCGGTTTCATCGTCCGGGTGAAAGAAGCACAGGACCTTGACGACATGGTTGAGCGGCCATTCGGCAAGTGCCGTACCGAAATCCCGTCCAATGTCGGGTTCCAGTTCGAGGGGACGGGATCCCGGGCGTTCCACGGGCCGGCCGATCCACAGGCCCTTGCCGGACGCAGCATAAAGGGCGTCCCGGCCGAAACGTCCGTCGCACAAGACGCCGTAGCCGGCCTGCCCGCCCGCCACCCGTTCGGCGGCTTTCAGGCACAGGTCCTTGAACGCAGCGATGCGGGCATGCGGTACGCCCGCAGCGTCAGCCATGTCCTCGAACTGGGCCCGGTGGTCGAAAGCGAACACACGCAAACTCGGCCAGTCGCCGCGCCGGTTGGTCGACCAATGCACCTGTTCGAGCGCC
The DNA here is from genome assembly GCA_028285165.1 of Rhodobiaceae bacterium. Classification (GTDB taxonomy): domain Bacteria; phylum Pseudomonadota; class Alphaproteobacteria; order Rhizobiales; family JANQQB01; genus JANQQB01. The sequence continues at coordinate 11,575 of JANQQB010000494.1, read as the reverse complement.
CGGTCGTGACGCAGGGCGGGCGTCTTCACGCCACGTTTCAGGAAAAAATCGAGTTCGGCCCAGCTTGGATAGGCCGGCGTGCAGCCATGCCGAGACACGGCGAGCGCGCCGCAGGCATTGGCGTAGGTCAGGCTGGTCCGCCATTCGGCGCCGCGCAGCCAGCCGCGCAGCAATCCGGCCATGAAACCGTCGCCGGCGCCAAGCACGTTGAACACTTCGATCGGGAAGCCGGGGCCGGACACGCCGTCGTCGAGCGAATCGGGAATGGCGCCTTCAAAGGCAGCCGCGCCCATGGGCCCGCGTTTGCAGACCAAGGTCGCGTCGCAGATCCGGCGCACGGCGCGCAACGCTTCGATCGTGTCGGTCGAGCCGCCGGCAATATGAAACTCCTCCGCCGTGCCGACGATGACATCAAAGAGCGGCAAGGTGGATTGCAGTTTCGCGGTCACGCGTTCGGATGCGATGAAGCGGTTCTCGCCGTCCTCATGGCCGGACAGGCCCCACAGGTTCGGGCGATAGTCGATGTCGAGCGCCGTGCGCGCTCCGTTCTCGCGGGCAAGTCGCAAGGCTTTCAATACGGCGGCCTCGACGCGCGGATGCGACAGATGGGTGCCGGTTGCGGTGACGCAGCCGGCCTCGGCGATGAAGGCCGGATCGATATCGTCTTCCGTCAGGCCCATATCGGCGCAGTTTTCGCGATAGAAGATCAGCGGGAACTGGTCGCGGTCGCGGATGCCGAGCAGAACAAGCGCGGTCAATCGGTCCGGATCCGTCTTGATGCCGCGTACGTCGACGCCCTCGTCGAGGAGCGTCTCGCGGATGAACCGTCCCATATGCTCGTCGCCGACAGCGGTGATGACGGCCGATTTCAGACCGAGGCGCGCGCAGCCGGCGGCGATGTTGGTCGGCGATCCGCCGATGTATTTGCTGAAGGACGCCATGTCCTCCAGCCGGCCACCGACCTGGGCGCCGTAAAGGTCGACGGAGGACCGGCCGATTGTGATGACGTCCAGGGGCCGCTCTCCCCGGGCGCCGGCGATCACACGGTGCCTCCGAGCGATCCCTCCAGTTCGGCCATTTCCTGGCCACCGGCCATCAGGTCCTGCAATTCGTCCGGTGTGATCTCACCGCGCTTGGCGGTGCCGAGCGTCTTGCCGCGGTTGAGCACTGTGAAGCGGTCTCCGACGGCCATGGCGTGGCGCACATTGTGGGTGATGAAGACGACGCCGATGCCGTCCTTGCGCACCCGGTCGATGGTCGCCAGCACGTTCGCCGTCTGGCGTACGCCGAGCGCGGAGGTCGGCTCGTCGAGGATCAGCACCTTGGCACCGAAAAACACGGCGCGGGCAATCGCCACCGTCTGACGCTCACCGCCCGACAATGTGCCGACCGCCTGATCCGGTTCGCGCAGGTTGATGCCCATCTTTTTCATCTCGGCCATCGTGATGGAGTTGGCCTTTTCGAAATCCATGAACTTGAAGGGTCCGATCCGTCGCACCGGCTCGCGTCCCATCCAGAAGTTCCGGGTGACCGACATCAGCGGGATCATCGCCAGATCCTGGTAGACGGTGGCAATGCCGGCGGTCATGGCATCGCGCGGGCTGTTGAACAGCACTTCGTCGCCGTCTACGAACATCTTGCCGGTTGTCGGTTTGTGCACGCCGGACATGGTCTTGATGAAGGTCGACTTGCCGGCGCCGTTGTCGCCGAGCAGGCAATGGCATTCCGACGGCTGGACGTCGAAGGAGACACCGGCAAGCGCAATGACATTGCCGAAATGTTTTTCGATCCCCTGCATTTCCACGCCGTTCGTCGAGCTGTCGTCGGTGGAAACGTCTTGCATGGCAAAGCTTGTCATGGTCAGCGCTCCCCGGTCACGCGTTTGCGGATCATGTTGTTGAACAGGACGGCCACGAGCAGCATGCCGCCCAGGAAGACGAGGTACCAGTCCTGATCGATCGGGGTGTAGCTGAGCCCGATCAGCACCATGCCGAAGATGATTGCGCCAAAAAAGGCGCCGATCGCCGAACCATAACCGCCGGTCAAGAGACAGCCGCCGATGACTGCTGCGATGATCGCCTCGAATTCTTTTTGGAAGCCGCGCCGCGCATCGGTGGACCCGCTGTCGAGCACGGTGATGATGGCAACAAGCGCCGCGCAGCAGGCCGTGAACATGAACAGCATGGTCTTGACGCGGCGCACCGGCACGCCGGAATTGGACGCCGCGTTGGCGTCGCCGCCGGCCGCGAAGATCCAGTTGCCGAACGGCGTGCGCGTCAAAACAAAGGTGGCGGCGATTGCGAGAAGCAGGAACCAGATCACCTCGATCGGGACGCCGGTCACTTTCGGATTGCCGTTGCGGAACGTCTCGATGAGGCCGAGCGAGGCGAGCCAGGTGAAAACGCCGGTAAACGCCTCACCGGAAAACAGGCCGGCGACGAAGTCGCCTTCGGTCGCCGTGCGCACGCCGCGCAATTGCGTGGAGCCGCCGGAAGCGAATTTCAGGCCGACCAGCGACAGGCCGCGCAGAATGAAGAGAAAGGCCAGCGTCACGATGAAGCTCGGCAGGCCGGTGCGGATGACGATCTGACCGTTGACGGCACCCATGGCGGCCGCGGCGACCAGGGTGAGCGCGATCGCCGGCAGGACGGGCAGATCCATTGTGACGACCAGGGCCGCAAAGATCAGCCCGGTAAAGGCGACCATGGAGCCGAGCGACAGGTCGACCTCGCCGCCGATCATCAGCATGGCCGCGCCGATCGCCAGGATGCCCAATTGGGCGGCCGGCGACATGAAGTTCATGAAGCCGGCAAGTGTGAACATGGCCGGATCGGCGGTCAGGAAAAAGAACGTTGTGACAAGAACGAGCCCTGCGATGGCGCCCAGTTCCGGGCGTTTCATCAGGCGCGCCATCATCGAGACTTCTTTCAGTCGCTCGTCGGCGACGGGCGTGGACGATGTGGCCACTCTCTCCTCCCGGGAGTTTGAGCCGGCCTTTGCGGCCGGTCTTCATCGAGGTGCGTGCATAGTCGGGGAGCGGGCGAGGTCCGCTCCCCCTGTTGCCCGGAGCGGGCAGGCGGTCAGCGGATGCCCTTGGCGGACAGATCCACGACCTGGGCGGCCTTGTCGGCCGTGATCAGATTCGGGCCGGACGGCACGTCGCCGCCCGGAACCAGCCCGAATTCGGCGTGCAGCGCCAGGAAGGCCACTGGCAGATATCCTTGCAGATATTGCTGCTGGTCGATGGCAAACGCCGCATCGCCGGCGGCGACCGCTTCAAGGAACGTGGCCGACAGATCGAACGAGGCGACCCGGACCGTATCGCTGAGGCCGATGCCCTTGACCGCGGCAACGGCCGGTTCGCCGGACAGCGACGCGCCAAGCGCGATGACGGTGTCAATGTCCTGATCGGCATCGAGCGCTGCCTTCACCTTGGCCTCGATCTCGGCGGGATCGTTGGTTGTCGGGAGCACGGTCACGGCGCCGCCGAAGCCTTCGGTAAAGCCGCTGCAGCGCAAATCCAACGCCACGTTGCCGACTTCGTGATTGATGCACAATCCCTTCTTGCCGCCCATTTGTGCGAGCGCCTCGCCGGCAGCCTTGCCGGCGTCGAACTCATCCTGGCCGACATGCAGCAGCGCACCGAGTTCCTTGGCGACGTCGGAGCCGGAATTCATGGAGATCACCGGAATGCCGGCGGCGACCGCCTTTTCGATCGAGGGGCCAAGCGCGTCGGCATCCGGGATCGATACGACGAGGCCGTCCGGTTCCTGGTTCACGGCGGCGTCGATCAACTGGCCCATGGCGACCATGTCGAAGGTCTCCGGTGCCCGATAGGACACGTTCGCTCCGGTGTGCTCGGCGGCCTTTTCGACACCGTTCTTGACGACCGACCAGAACGGGTCGCTGGCCTGGCCGTGCGAGACCACGATGATGTCAGCTGCAAACGCCGCGGGCGCCAGGGCGATTGTTGCTGCTGCGAGCGCCATGCGATGAACGAATTTCATTGATTTCCTCCGCGATCGGGGCGCGTCGCCCCAGTTGTGATGTGGACGAGCCTTCGGTCGATCTGGCGGCGCCGTCTGGAAGCGTCGCATCGTCGACCGAACCAAGCGGTCTTCTTGTTGTGCCGATCCCGGCGACGCAGGTGTGTGCTCCATCGCACAGATCCGACGGGTCATACGGCCTCATCGGATGGGAGACGCCGTACGACAACGACCGTTCCTGGTCGGATCGAAATCGAACATTTATTCCAATATAACAATCATTGCAGTTTGGCAATATTTAGAATAAACATTTCATATGACCGGCAATGGCGCCCCCCAAACTCCGCCGCCTCCGGCCGATTTCGAGGCACTCAAATCGCAGCTGGCGACCCATGCCCGGGACCTTCCGAAGCGATTGCGGCAATGCGCGCGCTTTGTGCTCGACAATCCGGACGAGGTTGCGCTCGGCACGACATCCGCGATTGCGCGGGCTGCCGGTGTGCAGCCGTCCACCCTGGTTCGTTTCGCGCAAGGTCTGGGATTTTCAGGATTTTCGGAAATGCAGGTGCTCCTCAAGGACAACCTGCTCAGCCGCGGCAATGCCTACGAGACCCGTCTGCGGCGCATGCAGCGCCGGGACCTCGGCGCGCCGATCGAAATCTTCGCAGGCTTTGCCGGCAGTGCGCATGCGGGTCTGACCAATGCCGTAGAGCAGGTGGATGCCGCCGCGCTCGACCATGCGGTCGACGTTCTGGCCGGCGCGCGCCACGTGCATTTTCTCGGCCTCAGGCGCTCGTTTCCGGTGGCGCATTATCTGTTCTACGCGTTCGGCAAGATCGGCAAACCGTGTTCGCTGCTCGACAATCTCGGCGGCATGCTGGCTAGCCGTGTCGATCTGATCGGACCGGACGACGCGTTGTTCGCGACGACCTTTCATCCCTATGCGCCGGAAACCGCTGAATTTGTAGAGGCCGTGCATCAGGCCGGGCGCCCGATCGTGGCAATCACCGACACGGCGCTGTCGCCGGTTCTGCCGTTTGCCTCGGTCGCGCTGCTCGTTCAGGACGCGGCGGTCGGCGAATTCCGGTCGCTTGCGGTCACGATGTGCCTGGCTTCCTCGCTGACCGTTGCGGTCGACCAGCGCCTGGCGCCGCCGACGGAACGATAGAAGCCTTTCGCCGCGGCATTCCTGCATAATCTTGCATTATTTCCGAAAAGTTCATCGGTTGTAACCTGGCGTCCAGCCGCCATTTCTTCCGCAGAAGCGAAAATCCCAACCGATTTTGACGCCAAAAGTGCTTTCTGCCGCGGGGTGATGGCCTTGCTTCCGTCTGGTGTTTCGTGCACATAAGGATCCAACGATCCTGTCCTTCGACAAAAACAGGAAATTATGCAGGATTTGGGAGAAGCCTTCAGGGTTGCCTTCGCTCTGGTCGTGTCTGCCGACCCGGACCTGATGGAAATCGTTGTCCTGTCGCTGCAGGTCAGTCTCGTGGCCATGCTGGTCGCGTGCGCCATCGGCCTGCCGCTCGGCGCACTTATTGCCATCACGCGCTTTCCGGGGCGCGGGGCCGTGCTGGTCGTCGTCAACGCCCTGATGGGCCTGCCGCCGGTGGTCGTCGGGCTCCTTGTCTACCTTCACCTGTCGCGCGCCGGTCCCTTCGGCTGGCTTGGCCTGCTCTATACGCCGACGGCGATGATCATCGCCCAGGTCATCCTGATCACCCCGATCATCATCGCCCTGTCGCGACAGGTACTGGAAGACCTCCACATCGAATATGCCGAACAATTCCGGTCCCTGTCGGTGCCGCAGCATACGGCGATCGGTGCCCTCCTCTGGGACGGGCGCTTTGCTTTGCTCACCGTGGCGCTTGCCGGGTTCGGGCGGGCCGTGGCCGAGGTCGGCGCGGTGATCATCGTCGGCGGCAACATCGATCATCTGACGCGGGTCATGACGACGGCCATCGCGCTTGAGACCTCGAAAGGGGATCTGGCGCTCGCCCTGGCGCTGGGCCTCGTGCTCCTGACGATCGCGCTGACAGTCAATGCGCTTGTCATGAGCCTGCGCATGACCGCGGACAGGCATGCCCATGCTTGATCGACCCCACCTCCCGGACAATCCGAACGGTCTGGCCGCCACCACCCGAGCAGCGGCCAGCACGCTCGCCGTGCAAGGACTGACCCTGGAGATCAAGGGAGAGCGGCTTGTCGACGACATCGACCTGTCACTGGCTTCGGACGCGCTGACCGTGATCATGGGGCCGAACGGTGCCGGCAAGAGCCTGCTTCTGCGCCTGTTGCACGGATTGATCGCGCCGAGCGCCGGTTCGATTGCCTGGGGCGGCTTGCCGCTTGATGCGGCCGTCCGCGCCCGTCAGGCGATGGTCTTTCAACGGGCCGTGCTCTTACGCCGGTCTGTGGCCGCAAACATCGAATTTGTGCTCAAGTTGAAACGCGGCGCCGGCGGCGACCGGCGGGATGCGCTGTTGCGGCATGTCGGCCTCTACGACAAGCGCCATCAGCCTGCGCGCCTGCTTTCCGGCGGAGAACAGCAGCGCCTTGCGCTTGCCCGGGCGCTCGCGACCGATCCGGACATGCTGTTTCTCGACGAACCGACCGCCAATCTCGATCCGGCCTCCGTCGCTCTGATCGAGGACACGGTCGTCGATGCGCATCGGCGTGGCACCAAGGTGATCTTCGTGACGCACGATGTCGGCCAGGCGCGCCGGCTCGCAGACGAGATCGTTTTCATGCATCGCGGTCGGGTGGTGGAACATGCCGCCGCCGACCGATTCCTGTCCGATCCGGACTCCGAGGCCGCCCAAGCCTATCTCGACGGACGGATCGTTCTGTAATCCCCCGAAAAGGAGACGCTCCATGAACCGACGTTCGATCCTCGTTTCAGCCGCTCTGATATCCGGCCTCTTTCTGGCGGGACCTGCCGGCGCAGCGGATGTTTCGATCATCGTTCAGTCGACCACCTCGACCAAGAATTCCGGCCTTTACGACCATCTGCTGCCGCAATTCACCGAGGAGACCGGCATCACGGTCCATGTAGTCGCCGTCGGGACGGGACAGGCCATCCGCAACGCCCGCAATTGCGATGGTGATGTCTTGCTGGTGCACGCCAAACCGGCGGAGGAGAAGTTCGTTGCAGACGGCTTCGGCACGAAGCGCACGGACCTGATGTACAACGACTTCGTGCTTGTCGGGCCGCCTTCCGATCCGGCCGGGATTGCCGGCGCGGCAGATGCCGCGGACGCACTTGCCCGGATCGCACAAAGCGGCGCGCTGTTCGCTTCGCGCGGCGATGATTCAGGCACGCACAAAAAAGAAAAGGCGCTTTGGACAGCGGCCGGCATCGATCCGTCGGACGCATCCGGGCAATGGTATCGCGAAACCGGATCCGGCATGGGCGCGACGCTCAATACCGGTATCGGTATGGGCGCGTATGTCATGACCGACCGGGCCACCTGGATCGCGTTCAAGAACAAGGCCGACTTCACGATCCTCGTTGAGGGCGACGATGCGCTGTTCAACCAATACGGTGTGATCCCCGTCAATCCGACAGCCTGTGCAAGTGTGAAAGCCGACGCGAGTCGGACCTTTGTCGACTGGCTGTTGTCGGAGCGCGGCCAGAGGGCGATCGGCGCGTATCGACTGGACGGTCAGCAATTGTTCTTCCCGAACGCCAATCCGGCGCCGCAGGGTTGAATGGCTCTTACGGTCCGTTGAAGCGGACCTCGCCGAACGTGTCGATGGCATAGCCGGCAAGGTCCTCGGCTCGGGCGCGAAAGGCGGGACCCGCGCAGAAATTCAAGAAGGCCTGCATGGCCGGCTCGAACCAGGCGCGCCGGTCGACAAGCAGGTCGAAGCGTTCTTCGATCACGGGCACGAAGGGCAGCCGGAACTGGACCGCGTGCGCGTGCAGGCCGAATGCCGCATCGGCCTTGCCTTCACTGACCGCCAGAACCGCATCGACCTCGGTTCGGCAGGCTTCGCCGGAAACAAACGCGTCCCTGCCGAGCCCGGTGCGGTCGCACAGATCCTGGAACAGGATCTGCGCACCGGCCTCGGGCTGGCGCGATGCGACGCGCAGCCCTTGCAGGTCACCCAGATCGTGTACCGTCGAGGCAAGGTCCTCCCGGACGATCAGGCCGCGTTCGCGCCGGCACCAGGTGACGAGCACCACAGGCTGGCCGCCGCAGGCCCGTCGGACATCCGGTTCGTTCCAGCTTTGCGTTTCGGCGTCATAAAGATGCAGGCCGCTCGCGATTCCCTCCCGGTTGGCGAAGCGGTTGAGACCATCCAGGCTGCCGTCGAAATAGCTGGCAATGCCACAGCGCGATTCGCGCAAGGCCCAGTCAAGCAGCGGGTCGTGGCTGCCGAGAAAAACCGGCGGCCGAGTCGCGGTACCGGTCTCTTTCGGGCCGGAACTCTGTGCCGCCAGCCAGGTCTCGACAGCGGCCTTCGGGAACAGCAGCTTTCCCATCGCGCGCGAGCAGGGCACCTGGCCTGAGGCGGCAAGGTCATAGACCTTGCGTTCCTTGATGCGCAGGTAGGCCGCCAATTCCTTTGTTGTCAGATAGTCCGTCATGCCGTGCCAAGGTCCGAGATGCGGCGCGATTTTGCAGGAAATGCTGGACGGTGCAAGACGGTGGGTAGAGGCATTCCGGTAGGGCACGAAATCGCACCCTCGATAAAAATGACACTTCTTGTCGATCGCCTGTCGACCGGCTGCCGGGAATGTGTTAATGCGAGCGCACTCTAACACGGAGTGTCTCGATGGAAATGTCACGCGATCTATCACCGACCCGGTGACCGCGCCCTGAGGGCCCGGCGCCCTCGAACCGGCTGCTGCCGGATTTCCATCACTCAAGCCCCATAATCGATACGCCTGACGCTGCGGCTTCGTTTGCCGTGCCGTCGTCGCACCGTCGGAGCGGAGACCATGTTCCGTCTTTTAGAATCCCTCGTTGATGCCTTTCGGCCGGTCGACAGTACGCCGTCCGACCGGTTCTGGCCGTTTCTGCTCGACCACCTGAAACCGTTTCGGGGTGTGCTCGGAACCGTCGCGGTCACCGGGTTCTGTGTCGCGCTGGTGGAAACCGGCCTGATCTTTTATGCTGGCCGTCTCGTCGATCTGATGACCGCCTCCGGCCCGGACGGATTTACCGTGCGGCACGGGGTCGAACTTGCCATCGTCGTGGGTCTGATCCTGATCGCGCGTCCGGTCGTGATCGTCCTCAATATCGCACTCCTCAATCACGGCCTGTCCGTCAACCTGCTCGACCAGGTCCGCTGGCGCGCGCACCAGCATCTGCTCGGTCAATCGGTCGGGTTCTTCCAGAACGACTTTGCCGGCCGGATCGCCAACCGGGTCATGCAGACGGGGCCGGCGGTCGAGGATTCGACGTATATGGCGTTCGAGGCGATCTGGTATGCGGCCGCCTATGTACTCGGTGCCGTGCTGATCCTCGTCAATGCGGATCCGCGCCTGATCGTGCCGCTGACCCTGTGGCTCGCCGGCTATCTCTTGTTGCTCCGGGTGCTGATTCCGCGCATCGGCGATGCCTCGAAGCGTTTGTCGGATGCGCGTTCGCTGGTCACCGGCCGAATCGTCGACGCCTATACGAACATCCAGACGGTCAAGCTGTTCGCCCATGCGACACGGGAGGAAGCGTATGCGCGCAACGCCATGCGTCGGCACCGGTTGCGGTTCTCAAGGCTCTTGCGTCTGATGACGACGATGACGGCCGGCCTCGCGACGCTGAACGGTGTCCTGATCGTGTCGACTGTCGGCGCGGCCGTCTGGCTGTGGCAAGCGAACGAAACCACGGTCGGAACGGTTGCGGCGGCGGCGGCGCTCACATTGCGTCTCAACGCGATGACCGGCTGGATCATGTGGGTGACCTCGCAGCTCTTCCAATATGCCGGCGTCATCAAGGAGGGCATGGAGACGATTTCCAAGCCGCATGAAATCGTCGATGTTCCGGCGGCACCGGCGCTCGCCGTTTCCGGCGGTGCGATCCGGTTCCACGACGTGGCGCATCTCTACGGCCGGCCGGAGGATCAGGTGATCGCCGGCGGCTTGCGGGGCGTCGACCTCGATATCCGTCCCGGTGAACGGGTCGGTCTCGTCGGCCGGTCGGGCGCCGGCAAGTCGACGCTGATCAACCTGCTCCTACGGTTTTATGACGTGGAAAGCGGGCGGATCGAGATCGACGGTCAGGATATTGCGGTCGTGAGCCAGGAGAGCCTGCGCCGGTCGATTTCCGTGGTCACGCAGGATACCGCGCTCCTGCACCGCTCGGTCCGGGATAACATCCTCTACGGGCGGCCCGATGCGAGCGATGCCGCAATGCGCGAGGCGGCCCGGCTTGTCTATGCCGAAGAGTTCATCGACGGCCTGGAAGATCCCAAGGGCCGACGCGGCTACGATGCGCATGTCGGCGAGCGGGGCGTGAAACTGTCCGGCGGCCAGCGGCAGCGGATCGCGCTTGCCCGGGCCGTCCTGAAGGACGCGCCGATCCTGGTGCTCGACGAGGCGACCTCGGCGCTCGATTCAGAGGCCGAGGCCCTGATCCAGTCCGCGCTCGGCACGCTGATGCAGGACAAGACCGTGATCGCGATCGCGCACCGACTGTCGACCATCCAGCGGATGGACCGCATCATCGTGCTCGACCAGGGGCGAATTGCGGAACAGGGAACCCATGCCGAACTGCTCGCGCGACGCGGCCTCTACGAGACCTTCTGGTCGCGGCAATCGGGCGGCTTTATCGGCATCGACCCGGCCGAAGAAGTGGCGGCCAAGGCAAGCTGATCACCGTCACGGCGCGGGAAGCCAGTACCGCGCCGTGGCGTCGTCCCGCTCGATGACGACAAAACTGTTGGCAAAAACCCGGTACGGCGCGCTCCACGCGCCGTCCGGCCATTTGATGCGGATCTGGGCGCGTTCCGCCGTGCCAAGGCCGACATGCAGGAAACCGAGCCGGCCGGAGGCATGGCCACCGCCGACCTGAACCTTGCGGATGCGGGTCTCGTTTCCGGTCTTGACGGTGACAAGCGCCCCGACCGCAAACCGGTTCGTCTTCTTCTGGCCGAGCTCGACCTGCAGCCAATTGCCCATGGGCCGGGTTCCGAACGATGTGCCCGCCCCTTTGTTGCGAAACAGACTGACCGGTGCGGCTCGGTTCACGACGACCAGATCGAGCATGCCGTCGGCGTTCAGGTCGGCGATCGCCGCGCCGCGGCCGCGCCGGTCAAGGGCGAGGCCGGCCTTGTCGCCGACCTCGATGAACCGGTCGTCGGCCTGGCCAAGCAGCAGGTTGTCGGGATCGAAGGCAGCAAAGTCCGGCATCTGCTCCACATTGCCCTTGGCGATGAACAGGTCGAGCCGTCCGTCATTGTTCATGTCGGCGAATTCGGCGTGCCAGCCGGTGGAGGGTTTCAGGTCGCTGCCGGCATAGGGGCGGTGGGCCGTGGCGCCGCGCTCGAAGGCGATGTCGCGGTAGGAGGGCCTTGTGTCTTCCGCTTCGTCGTCGAGCGTCTGCAGTTTGGTGTCGCCCATCGAGGTGAGCGCATATTCC
>JANQQB010000142.1 GCA_028285165.1 Rhodobiaceae bacterium | reverse complement strand
CGTTGAACAGCATGTCCGACGAGCCGCTCCCGTCGTCGCCGAGCACTTTGCCGATCAGGGCTTCGGTAACCCCGGGCGCAACACCGATGCGGGTGCCGTCGACATCGCGGCCGAAAACCGTGCCGGCGCAGTGCGTGCCGTGTCCGTCGCCATCGTCCGGTCCGTCCTCGGAGAAGTTCTCGCGGGTGAGGGTGACGCCGTTGAACGCCGGGTGATTGGAGTCGATGCCCGTGTCGAGGACGGCCACCTTGACGCCGGCGCCCGTAAACGGTGACGTCGTGGCACCGACCCGCTCCACACCCCAGGTGGGCACTGCTGCCGGTGCATCTTCCATCTCCACGGGCATGATCAGCTTGGTGGGCATGGTGCGCGCGATCTCCACGACGCTCGGGTCCCGGACAGCATCGTTGACCTCCTTTTGGGTCAACTCTTCCGTTTCGATCGCAGGCGATGGCGGGACTGCGCCGCGGGCGCCGGCGGACTCGGTGGCCCGCGGCAGCGACTCGAACAGATCACCGCCGCCACGGCGGGCCCGCAGGTTTGCGTTCTGGTCTCGCAAAATCACAAATTTTGCCATAACAGCCTCCTTTTTGAAAATTACTTTCACCACAGCAATAATTACTGATTGGAATGGTAGAAATGTGACCGAGATATCTTCTTTGCAATATTTATTTTCAGATTATTTCTCTGACCCTTGGTAAGGAAGCCCAAAAGAGCGGTGTTGGATGGGAGGAGCGACGCTCAAATCCCCAGTTTGAGAAACAAAAACATTTCATTTGAAATATTCGCTGAATAAGTGGTGGCGAGAAGTCAGCCCCGCCAGGCGGCAATCCCGTCATTGTCGAACGTGCTGCGCCGCATTTCCCGGCGAAAGCCGTGGTAATCGTTGATCGCATAATGCTGGGTCGAATAATTGTCCCAGACGACGACCATGCCCGAGCTCCAGCGCAGCCGCAGGCAATGCTCCGGCAGGGTGCAATGGGCAAAGAGCTGGTTCAGGATCGGTGCGCTGTCGGCTTCGCTCATGCCGTCGAGGCGCAGCGTATAGGTCGGGTTGATGTAAAGCCCTTTTCGGCCCGTAACCGGATGCGTCATGACCGCAGGATGCAGACGCTCGCGGTCTGCATCCGGATCACCGCGTTTCGTCGAGCCCTTCATCGCCTGTTCCTCGACCGGCGGCGCCCATTTTATGCCGTAGGGTTTGCCGACATGCGCGGCGTTACGGCCGTCGAGCAGAGATTTCATCGGCTCCGGCAGGCTGTCCCAGGCCGCCTGCTGGCTTAGGAACATGGTATCGCCGCCATAGGGCGGGATGTCGATGGCGGCGAGCACCGACCCGCCGGGCGGCTGATCGAGAAAACTGAGATCCGTGTGCCAGCCACCGCCGAAGACACCGGTGCGCTCGTCGGCTTCTTTCAGGATCGTTGTCATCTCCGGATGTGCGTCCGGGCCCGGCGCGTAGGGGTTTATGGCCGGCGTCCCGAACACGCGTGTCAGCGCCTGGTGTGCTGCGACGTCGATGTGCTGATCGCGCAGTACGATCACAAGGTGATGGGCAAGGGCGGCGCGCAGCGCATCAGCCGTCGCGGCGGCAAGACCGGATTTGAGATCGATACCGGTAATTTCCGCCCCGAAAACGCCTGTAATTGGATGGACTTCCATCGATTTGTCAAAACGCCGCGAACTTCAGGACCTTGCTCAGCTTTGTCTTGCGCGGTGGTTTGAAAAGGCCCATCCACTCCTCTTCTTCAACAATTGTGCCCTTCTTGTTGAAGAACTCGACGCGCATCGACTGTGCCGCTGCATCAACCGTGATCTGCGCAAAATTGTCGTCTTGGGTGAAGCTGTCGGTGACATAATCCATCTTGATGCCCGCATCGGGATCGACTTCGAACGTATCGGGTCCGTCTTCGGCCTCTGAATCGTGCATGAATTCCGACGGTTCCCCGTCGGCGAACGGAAACGGCCAGTAGAAGGCCGACGATGTCACGGCAAAGGTCTTGAGTTTTCGCGCCTTCGCGGACCCATCGAACCGGATTTGGGAAATGTTGGCACAGTGAATGTCGCCGGACAGGAACACCACGTTCTGGATCTGGTTGTCGACGATGTAGCGCAGGATCGCGCGTTTGGTCTCGATGAAGGCCGGCCAGGAATCGCTGGCGATCTTTTCGGCATCGCTTGCCCTGCCTTCCGCTGCGCTGACCGGACTGGGCACGAACACGGCCGGAGACACCACGAATTTCGGCACGTTCTTGCGTTGCTTCTGCATGGTCCCAAGCCAGTCGAGCAGCCGGACAAGCTGGCCGGGCGGCACGCCGGGTCGCGTCGGCGCGCCGAGCATGTGCCGGTTTTTCATCACTTTGGAATCGCCGGCGAAATAGCGCTGCGTGCGTGTATCGAGCACAAAGAACGGAAACGTGCCGTAGTCGAACTGATAGTAGAAACGCTTGCCGAAACTGCGCGGGCCGTGGCTCCACTGGTAGCTCATGTATGCATCGGTCGCGAGCGTGAAGAGCCGGTGACCGCCGTCCTTCTTCAGCCGTTCTGTATCCCAATTGTCCTCGATCTCATGGTCGTCGAGGATCATGTAGGTCGGCGTATGGCGCAAGAGGCGGCGCATGTTCGGTGAACCATAGGCGGACACATAGCGCTCCTCAAACTCCTCGAACGTGTCGGCCCGTCCGATCGGAATGAAGCGGTTGAGCGTGTCGGCATAGATCTGGTCGCCGACCATGAGCGCGAACCGGGCGCCATCACGCCGCGTCGAGCGTTCGGCCATCGGCCCGAAGATCTCGTCGGACTTGCGCTGTTTCCAGTCGATGCCTGGATACCGGCAGGATCCAAGCAGGAACTTGAAACGCCCCTTGTGCTTCGGTTCGGGAAACGTGAAGAAGGCGGCTTCGGCTTCTTCGGCCGGAAGCTGCCGCAGGTCGTCTTCCCAGGCCGTTACGTCGGGCAAACGGGTTGCGAGATCCGACCAATCCATGCTGTCGAAGAACGGGCTCGGATCGTCGAGCGTCAAAACGCCGACGCGCAGGACGTATCGCGTGTCCGGTTTCAACGTGAAGGCCTTGCCCTTCCACGCGTTGATCGCGTCGCCGAGGGTAATCGTTCCGGTCCGCGAAAACTCCCGCCGCAGGCGGAAATAGAAACACGGCGCATCGCCGCGCCCATGCCGCGTGTCGCCTTCGGACAGGACGGCCAGCACCCCAAGCGTTCGCGAATTGGCATCGTCGATGATCTCACGGTCCGTTTCCCTGTGGGCCCGGACCCAGATGCGGGCCGTGTCGTGCGTGACGTGACCGACCAGGGGACCGAGCCCTGGTACCGTGAGACCTGTCATGATGCTGCACCTTCATGTTGGCGCCGATCCTTGGATCAGCCGCCGTTTGTAACCTGTCCTCCGTTCGGGCGCTGGCCGGCGATGATCATTGCCAGCACATCGTCCTGCGAAACGTCCTCGACCCGGACCGTGTCGACCAGACGGCCGTTTTTCATCACCGTCAGCCGATCGGACAGGTCGAACACGTCGTGGATGTCGTGACTGATCAGAAAGATGCCGATGCCTTCCGACTTCAGCTGCTTGATGAGTTCAGAGACCATGGCCGTTTCCTGCACGCCGAGCGCGGCCGTCGGCTCGTCCATGATCAGGATCTTGGCTTCGAAATAGACGGCGCGGGCAATGGCAACGGACTGTCTCTGACCGCCGGAAAGCGCCGAAACCGGCGCTTCGAACTTCCGGAAGTTCGGATTGAGGCGGCCCATGATCTTGCGGGTTTCCGCTTCCATGCGCACGTCGTCGAGACTGCCGGTCGCCGTCGTCAGTTCGCGTCCCAGGAACAGGTTGGAGGCCGCGTCCAGATTGTCGGCGAGCGCGAGCGTCTGGTAGATCGTCTCGATGTTGTAGCGCCGGGCGTCCCGCGGGCTGGAAATGGCAGCTTCTTCGCCGTTGATGAGGATCGCACCCTCATCGGCCCTGTAGGCGCCGGACAGCACCTTGATGAGCGTCGACTTGCCGGCACCGTTATGTCCGAGCAGGCCGACGACTTCGCCCGGATAAAGCGTGCAGCTCACACCATCGACGGCCTTGATGCCGCCGAAGCTGACATGAATGTCCCGCATTTCGACAAGCGGTGTCTGGTCGGTCATCGCGTCCCCCTCATGCGCCGATCCGCCGGCGGTAGAGCTGGTCGATCCAAACGGCCGCGACAAGCACGATGCCGATGATGATCGATTGCAGCGATGTCTGGACGCCGACGAGCGCCATGCCGGATTGCAGGCTCTGCATGACGAGGGCACCGAGGATGGCACCATAGATCGTGCCCACGCCACCGGCGAGCGACGTGCCGCCGATGACCGCGGCCGCAATCACCCGGAGTTCGTCGAGCGTGCCGAGATCGTTGGCGGCCGATTGCAGCCGCGCCGAAGCGATCACTGCCGACAGGGCACACAGCGCCCCCATCAACGTGAAGATGTACACCGTCATCTTCTTCGTATCGATGCCCGACAGGTCGGCCGCCTGCGGATTGCCGCCGATCGCGAACACGTAGCGGCCGAACTTCGTCCGGCGCGCCACGAAGGTCATGACAAGCGCGACGATTGCGACGATCACGACCGGGATCGCAATACCGTGCACCCAGCCGAGACCGTCTTCCGGCACCGGGATACCGCGGGCTTCGGCCAACCGGTTGGCGGCACGTTCTGGTATCGGATAGGCGTTCATGACGCCGACGAACAGGATGACGCCGGCGCTGAGCGTGATGGCGTTGGTGTATTCCGCCCAAACCGGTTTCAGCGGGAACTGAAAGGCCTTGCGTTTCTGCCGGTTGGCGATCGTCAGGTAGACGATGGCGACCATGCAGATGGCGCCGAATATCCAGCTCCACAAAAAGCCGAGCGTGCCCTGGATGCCGCCGCCGAAGATCAGAAAGGTAGAATCGAGAGGCGCGATTGTCTGTCCGGTCGTCACCCACCATGCCGCGCCGCGCCAGACCAGAAGGCCGCCGAGCGTGACGATGAAGGCGGGTATGGCCAGATAGCCGATGATGTAGCCCTGGAGCGCGCCGATCGCGCTGCCGACGACGAGGCCGAAACGGATTGACAGAAGCCAGATCGCCGGATTGTCGGGCCCAAGCACGCCCGGCAGCCATTGGCTCTGAAACGCGCCCATCAGCATGGCGACGAACCCGAGCACGGAGCCGACCGACAGGTCGATGTGTCGAGCGACGATCACGAACACCATGCCGGTCGCCATCACCGCCACCGAGGCGGTCTGGACGGTCAGGTTGAACAGGTTGCGCGGGGTGATGAACCGGCCACCGGTCAGGAGATCGAAGGCCACCCAGATGACGAGCAGCGCGACGACCATGCCAAGCAGGCGAACGTCCAGTTCGAGTTGGCGGGCGATACGGGCGGGCAACGATTGTGGCGTGCCCGAGGTCGGGGAAACGGACATGGCAGCCCTTAAAAATGCCGTGCGGATTGAGCTGGACCGGCCGCTTTTCCGGCCGGTCCCGTCAGTCGACCGGAAGGTCAGTTACAGGCGGCAACCTTGTCCGCGGGCGCGCCTTTGCATGCCGCGTCCTTGGCGATCCAGCCCGCGTCGATCACGACATTCAGGTTGTCCCGGGTAATCGGCACCGGAGCCAGGAAGATGGAATCCATTTCAACACCGCCGGGGCTGGTCCATTTCTGGGCGCCTTCGACATCGACCGGCGCGGTCCCCTTGGCCAGAGCGACGGCGATGTTCGCCGCGGCCTTGCCGAGTTCGCGGGCATCCTTCCAGACCGAGACCGTCTGGGTTCCGATCGCCACGCGGTTGAGCGCCGCATGATCGCCGTCCTGGCCGGAGACCGGAATGCCTTCAAGACCCTGAGCGGTAAGCGCGGCGACAACACCACCGGCGGTGCCGTCATTGGAGGCCACGACGGCATCGACCTTGTTGTCGTTGGCCGTCAGGATCTGTTCCATATTGCGCTGCGCATTCGCCGGCAGCCAGCCGTCGGTATATTGCTCACCGACGACCTTGATATCGCCGCTGTCGATGGCCTCTTTCAGAACCTCGACCTGTCCGCCATGCAGGAAGTCGGCGTTCGGGTCCTGGGCCGAGCCCTTGATGAACACATAATTGCCTTTCGGCTGCGCAGCGAGCACGGCGCGGGCCTGCATGCGGCCGACCTCGACATTGTCGAAGGTCAGGTAGAAGGCATCGGGATTCTCGATCAGACGGTCATAGCCGACAACCGGGATGCCTTCCTGCACCGCCTTGTTGACGGCCGGCGTGATGGCCGAGGCATCCTGCGCCAGAATGATGAGGGCGGTGGCGCCGCGTGCGATCAGGCTCTCCACATCGGACAATTGTTTGGCCGTCGAGCTTTGCGCGTCGGTCGAGATATAGGCGGCGCCGGCGGCTTCGAGCGCGGCTTTCATCGCCGCTTCATCGGTCTTCCAGCGTTCTTCCTGGAAATTCGACCAGGATACGCCGACCGTAATGTCAGCGGCCTGGACGACGGTCGCGCCGGCAATCCCGACGCCGACAACCAGAGCGGCGGCTGCCCGTGTAAAATCCCGAAAACCCTGCATCTTCTCCTCCGTGGGTGTTTTTTGATTGGCGACGCTAGCATAGTGTTCCGGCCATGCGAACCACGTGAGCGATTTAAAATTACACTTCGGATTGGAAGGAAATCAGGCCATGGCGGACAGCGCTCCGGCGATCTATCGGGACCTTGCCGACCGGACCGTATTTGTGTCCGGCGGAGCAAGCGGCATCGGCGCGGCGATCGTGACCGCATTTGCCGGGCAAGGGTGCCGGGTGCACTTTATCGACGTGCAGAAACAGGCTGGACAGGACCTCGCCGATGGTCTGGTGACCGCCAACGGTACCAAGTCGGTCTTCACTCTGTGCGACGTGACCGATGATGCGGCTCTGCATGCGGCTCTCGATGTTGCAGAGGCCGATGGCGGGCTCGATATCCTGGTGAACAATGCCGCCAACGATACCCGACATCTGGTGGAGGCCGTCGACGCGGCTTTCTGGGACACCTGCATCAAGGTGAACCTGCGCCACCAATTCGTCGCCGCGCAGCATGCCTATACGCATATGCAGAAGCGGCGCCGGGGATCGATCGTCAATTTCGGATCGGTGGCGCCGACGGTCGGCATCAAGGATCTTTCCGTCTATTCAACGGCCAAGTCGGCGGTCAAGGGCCTGACACGGTCGCTGGCGCGGGAATACGGCGAGGCCGGCATCCGGGTGAATTCCGTCGTGCCCGGCGCGATCCTCACCCAGCGCCAGCTCGATCTGTGGATCTCCCCGGAAGACGAGGCGCGCATCCTGCAGGAGCAGTGCCTCCACCGGCGCCTTGTGGAAACCGACGTGGCGGCCATGGTGCTGTTTCTCGCCTCCGACGTTTCCTCGGCCTGTACATCGCAGGAATTCGTGGTCGACGGCGGGTTGATCGGGTGAGCGGGAAGGGACCCAAACCCTTTTCGATCCGGTCCGGATCGCTCAGCGTTGGCATCGATCCCGCAGCCGGCGGCTCGTTGCTCTGGTTCCGATCCGAACGAGCGGACGGCACCCGGTTCGATTGGCTGCGTCCAACGCCCGAGGCGAGCAAAGACATTCTGGACTACGCCTGCTTCCCGCTCGTACCGTTTTCGAACCGGATTGACGGCGCGGCATTCCCGCTTGGACAGGACATTGTCCGGCTTCAACCGAACTGGCCCGACGGCCTCGCGATACACGGATTTGGCTGGCAGCGTGTTTGGACTGTCCTCAGCAGCACCGAAAGTGAAGCAGGTCTGGTGCTGGACTGTCCGGCCGACGCGACTTGGCCCTGGCGGACGCGCAGCGAACTCACCTACACGTTGTCGCCGACGGCTTTGACCATGCGGCTCAGCCTGACCAATCTGTCGGCACCGGCTATGCCGTCGGGCCTCGGGTTTCACCCGTATTTTCCAAGAACCGCTGAAACCCGTCTGACAACGCAGTGCACCGGCGCTCTGCTGACCGATCCGCGTCAGATCCCAATTGCACTCGACAGCGCCAACTCGGTCGTCTCCGGGTTGAACAGGGGGATGTTACCTGACGAGGGGTTCGACAATGCCCTCGTCGGTTGGACGGGTCATGCGGACATCGTCCAGGCCGATGGACGCCGACTTGTCCTTGAGGCGGATCCCGGAACCAGTCGTGCCATCTTCTACGCGCCTGTCGGCGAGCCGTATTTCTGCTTCGAACCGGTGACCCATTCCCCGAATGCGCACAATGTGTGCCTCGACCCGTCCGGCGATGGCGGGCTGGTTATGCTTGAAGAGGGGAAGACGCAGACCTTCTCGACCCGGTTAGAGATCGCCTGATGCCGGACCGGGCCGGCCCGTGAAACCGCGTGTACCGGTTCACCCGGTATGCGCGGCCATGCCGATCCGCCCGAGCGCAGGGAACTTCAGCGCCGGTCGCAGAATGTCGATGCCAAGGGTCTGCCCAAGCACATGCAGTTCCAGCCCTTCGACAAGACCGCCGGCAATGCCGACATAGCCGGCAATCGAGATCTGCCAGCCGGTATTCGATGGCGTGGGCATCAGCGAAAACCAGCGCGGCCCGAAATCCTTGCCGACGGCATTGGGCGGCAGCGCAACCCTGAGGTCGGGGACCTGGCGGGCGATTTCGGCAACGAAGGAGTTGGAGTTCGGGCCCGGCCAGAGCACGTATTGGCCATAATCCGCATAGCGATAGGTGGCAACGGCCTCCTGGATCTTCGGGATCATGGCGGCGGCCTTGTCGCCACGGGCGTCAAACAGCAATTCCGGATCGTTGCCGAACCAGCGGCTGTCGGGCGTGCCCGAACTGATGCGCAGCGGCCGGCCCCATCCCATGACGTCATAGCGCGTGTAGTCGTCGGCGCCGACCGGTTTGATCGCGATCCAGGTGTGAACCGCAAAGATGCCACGCCAGCGATAGGCGCGCGCCGCATAGACCTGAACGATGGCATCCCGTTCGATCATCGGATCCGGCGCCAGCCCGACCGGCGAGCGGTCGGCATTCGACCAATGCGCCTGCGGTTCGCTCGCCGCATAGACGGCTGCCCGCAGGAGCACGGGCCCGATCAGAAGCACCAGAAAAGCGATAAGGATGGCACGCATCGGCCATAGATAGGCAACCTCTGCGCGCTTCGCAAATCACGGCTGCGCAACCGTCCCGGGTCCATGTTTCTTGTGGGACGCTGGCGGCATAACGCGATTACTGAGTGACCCGGAATCACATTATCCTTGCAGGTCTACCCGAATCCATCAGAAGAACGGTTGAATGCGGCGCGCCCTCGGCGGCTGGGCATTCTGTTGATGTCTCGTTGCAGCGCAATGGCCGTTCGGTGGTATTCGGCACTGTCGCAGGAAGCGGGGGTTTCGATTTTGGCGGGGGTATCATGACGGAATTCAAGGCGGTCGTGTTCGATTGGGCCGGCACGATGATTGATTTCGGCTCGTTTGCGCCGATGGGCGTGTTCGTTAAGGCGTTTGCCGAATTCGGCATCGAAGCCGACATGGACCAGGCCCGCGAACCGATGGGCATGCCGAAGCGCGACCACATCAAGGCGATGATGGCCATGCCCCCGATCGCCGCACAATGGAAAGACTGCTACGGGCACGCACCAGGCGAGGCGGACATCGACCGGGTGTACGAGGTCTTCGTTCCAATGAACGAAGCCGTCGTCGTCGACTATGCCACGCTCGTTCCCGGCGCCCGTGAGGCGATCGAGATATTGCGTGCCCGGGGTCTGAAGATCGGGTCAACCACCGGATACACGCGCTCCATTATGGAACGCGTCTTGCCGATCGCCGCCGAACAGGGATATGCGCCGGACAACCTCGTTTGCGCCGACGATCTGCCGGAAGGCCGGCCGGGTCCGCTCGGCATGTACAAGTGTTTCGTCGACCTTGTCGCCTATCCGCCGGCCGCAGTCATCAAGGTCGACGACACTGAGCCGGGTATCGCCGAAGGGGTGGCAGCCGGATGCCTGACCGTCGGGGTCGCGCTGTCGGGAAACTATGTCGGCAAGACACCGGAAGAGCTCGCAGCCCTGCCCGAAAACGAAGTGGCTGATTTACGAGCCGGAGCGATGCAAAAACTGAAGGCGGCCGGCGCCGACCACGTCATCGATACGGTTGCGGATCTACCCGCACTCCTGGACCGCCTTTCTGCCTGACCGGGAATGCGTGCGGACAGAGCGTCCGGTGTCCTCGCCAGCGGAACCGATTCACCTCAAAACTTGAGCATCAGCAACAGTGTTTGGCCGGCTGTTGCGGATGTGAAGGCGAACGCGTTCACGCTGGTTCGCCCACCACGGAGTCAAGATCAACTCCGGAAGACTGCATGGAAATGGAAACTTCGCGCGGCGATTTCTTGCATTTTCCCAAACTCAACAAAACATTTCCCTAGAAGATTATTACATCCGCAAAAGAATTCGGAAATATACGAGTTGAGTAATCGAATGCTCGGCGTAGAGATCGACTGGCGAGTTCATTTGGCTCGTGCATGCATTGTCTTTGGAGAATATTGATGTATCGAATATTGCTTTCCCTGATTGTCGCGCTTGGAATTGATACCGATGCGCAAGCCCACGTGACCGGTTTCACCGATCAAGCGTCCTATAAAACTGCAGCAGCAGCAGAACTGCTTTTCTTTGGATTCAACGGCATCACACCCGGTACCGACGGTGAAATGTTTTCGAACCATGTCGATACCGAATGGCCCGCGGCGACCACTCAGGCAGTTGGGCTTTTCAGCGCCAGCGTCGTGACGAATGCCCAAATTGCCTTTCAGCTGGGCTTTTCCGGTTCGAGCGGTCCGCAGACGATGGCGATTTTCACACGTCGGCGTCTTTGATGGCCTGGATCGCAACACCCGCCGGCAAGTGTTCGACGAGAAAGATCGGCAGATTTCAGATGAAGCACGCCCGCGGACCGAAGCCATGAACTCTGGCGCGCGTGGTGCCCATTTACCGCGCGTGCCAGCCGGCAATATTGAAACTGTAAAGGAGTGGAACTCTATCCGGTGCGGCGCACCGATCCCGGCGCCTTGACCGGTTGTGCGTGGGCCTGACCGGCCGATACCTGGTCGCGCAACGTGTCGAGGATGCGATCGGAATCCCAGTGCCAAAGTTCGGCTTCCGTCACAAGGTTTCTCGCAACATCGTCATCGTTGGGCCGGGTGACGAACGCCCGACCGAGGCCAGGGGTCACTGCGAGCAACAAGACACAGAGGGCGCCGCCGATCCAGAAGACCAGGAAGGGCACGACAAGTCCGGCGCCACCGTACCAGAAGCCAAAGGCAAAAGCGGCGGACAGCAGAAAACCCGCCACGAGCAGTCTTACCGGAAAGTCGGTCATGGATTGTTTCAGTCGCCAGACCCGGCTGCGCCGCAGGACGACTGCCCCCGTGAGTATCGAAACCGTACGCGAAGCATACTTGTGGTCCTCTTAACACCGGGTGACTGGACAAGGTGTAAGAGTCGTTACTCAGGCCGTCAGCGTAGTTTGCAGGAAGTAAATGCGAAACCTGGTTTTTTTAGAAATCAACTGGAAATCTACGTCATCGGCAAAGGGCCGGATAAAGGCCTATTCATTGATCTGAGCGAATACAACAAGTATCGCAAATCAATTGCAAAGGACCGCTCGCGACAATACTTTGGAACAGCCTCGATAGGACCTTTAATCGATGCTGTGTCCGCTCGGCAAGCGCAACGGATGGTCAATCACGATCGGGACGAGGGCGCGGCCGCGACAGCCTCGATCTCGACGAGCCAATCCGGCGAGACCAGGCCGGCGACATAAAGCGTCGTGACGGCCGGACGGACGCCGTCGAGATATTCCTTTCGAAGCGTGACCAGCGCCGGCATGTCTTCCGGACGAACCAGCAAGAAACCCATTTTGATGATATCCGCAAACGTCATGTCGGCGGAGCGCAAGACGGTTTCGAGCTTTTCAAGGGCGATCCGGCATTGCCCTTCGAAATCCGGCGGCGCTATGCCGTTCTCGTTCGTGCCGACCTGACCGGACACGTGCAGCAGACGCATGTCCGGGCCGGTTTCGACCGCATGGGAGTAAATGCCCTGGAACGCCGCATTTCCGGGGAAGGGGTCGTGTCTGATCGCGCTCATTGTCCGATGTCCTGCTCAAGGGCGTGAAGCGGGTAACCGTGCCAGGCAGGGCGTGCATCGTCGGGTCCGCCCGCCCGCTGTTCACCAGATGCGCGGGTTTTGCTTCTGTTACCAATCGATCGCGCGTAAGGTGGCATAAAGGAGATTTATGCCTTGAGCGCCGATCTGCCTCCACTCGCGGCCATCCGGGTCTTTGAGGCCGCCGCGAAGCACGAAAACTTCACCCGTGCCTCCGAAACTCTCGGCATGACGCAGGCCGCCGTAAGTTACCAGATCCGCGTACTTGAGGACCGGATCGGTGAAAGGCTGTTTTTACGGCAGGCGCGCGGCGTGGTGCTGACCGAACTCGGCCGCCAATTGTTCCGTCGAACGACAAGCGCGCTCGATCAATTGCGCGATGCGTTTGCCGAAGCCCGGACGACCGGTCAGGAAACCCTTGTGATCAATGTGATCCCGACTTTTGCATCCAACTTTCTTGCGGCCCGGCTCGGTCTGTTTCAGATCGACCATCCGGACATCGCCGTGCGCGTCGAGGTCAGCCAGGACCTGATCGACTTCGAAACCAGCGACGCCGATTTGGCTATTCGCCAGGGACAGGGGAGCTGGCCCGGCCTGAAGAGCGTGCGTCTGTTCCACGCCGAAATGGCACCGATGCTCAGTCTGAACCTCGCCGAGACGATCGGCGGTGTCCGGACCCCGGCCGATCTCCTGAAACTGCCCTTGCTCGACCCGTCCCATCCCTGGTGGCCGGCGTGGTTCGCCCGTGCCGGCGTTCCGTTCGAACCCGTGCAGCAAACCGAAACCAACGTGCGCTTCGACGCCGAAGTGCTCGAGGCGAATGCCGCCATCGCCGGGCACGGCGTCGGCCGCCTGACACCGGCTCTCCACCGGGACGCGCTGCAGAGCGGCCGGCTTGTGCAGCCCTTCGACATCACACACGGAAGCGGCGATGCGTTCTGGCTGGTATCGCCGCACGACCGCCGAAACACCGCCAAGATCCGGGCCTTTCGGTCCTGGATGGAGGCGCAGCTGAAGCAGGAGCGGTCGACAGCATAGGACGATCCCCTTGTTCGGGAGGGAGTTGAACAAGGGAGAGCCGCAATGAAGTGAATACGGTGGCTGGTAACGGTGCCTCAGGACCGCGCCAAGTCCGAATACGTCCGCCCCTTCCACTGGCCGCCCTTGCCGCGCCAGTGCTTGAATGCCGAGGAAAAGGTCATCAGCGAGTAGGCGAAGGCTGCGGCGGGAAGCGTGAGTGCCCACCAGATTGGCTGGCCGTAGAGCCTGAGGGTCGGCCAGTAGGCAAGGGCACTGAGAAGCCACGCAGCAGCGCCGGTCAGCGCCGTCGCCGGCGATGCCGACAATAGCCCCCACAAAAGTGCGAGCGGACCGGCAAGATAGGTCAGCACCATGCCCGCGAGACAACCGGCCAGCAGCCAGGTCGAATGGCGCAATTGTGTGAACGCGGTCCGCTCGACCATCGTGCGGATCGAATCGAGGTCGGAATTGTCGCGCAGGCTCCGCACCGAGCGCGACAGGCCGAGCCAGATGCGGTTTCGCGGCGGGTTGCCCTTGACCGCGGCAGCGAGTGCGCAATCGTCGATCAGCGCTTCGCGGATGGCCGCAATGCCGCCGATCCGGGCAAGCGCGTCCCGACGCAACAGCACACAGCCGCCGGCAGCCCCGGCCTGGCGGGACGTGGCGTCATTGACCATCGGGAACGGGTAGAGCTTCTGGAAAAAGAAAACGAAGGCCGGCACCAGCAGGCGGGCCCATCCGCCGCGGCAATCCAGGAGCGCCATCAACGACACCAGGTCCAGGTCGTCATCGATGGCCTTGGCCATGAGCGCCCGTGCCGTTTCCGGCGGATGCAGGATATCGGCATCGGTCAGAAGCACGTAGCGGCAATCCGGCACCAGATCTTCCAACCGGTCGAGGCC
This sequence comes from Rhodobiaceae bacterium, assembly GCA_028285165.1. GTDB lineage: Bacteria > Pseudomonadota > Alphaproteobacteria > Rhizobiales > JANQQB01 > JANQQB01. Next base: position 71,374 of record JANQQB010000142.1, on the reverse strand, counting down.
GGCATTCAGCGCCCACAATTTGCCGGACCAGCCCGGTTGCAGGTCCGGGGCGGAAACAACGTGGACCGGGCGATTGACTTCCGCCTTGACCTTTTCTGCGAGCGTCGCGGTCGCGTCGTCGGAATGGTCGTCGACCACGATGACCGAATACTGGCCCGGATAATCGCTTTTGGCATGGGCGGCGAGAACCCGTTCGATCGTATCGGCTTCGTTGCGCGCGGGAATGATCGTGGCGATCGACGGCCAGCGGCCGACACCTTCAAGGGTGTCATCAAGCACCTGATCGGCGCGCCAGAATCCGGCCCGGAACATAAGCAGACCGACCCAGATCAGCACCGACGCGACCGCTGCATAAAACACTACCGACTCCAACCCGTCTTCTCCCATCCTGCGGCGCTTATTGAGACTGCGCCGGCAGGGTGCACGGAAGATATTACGGATCGATTGTCAAGGGTCGGAGCGGCGTCTATGGTGCGCCCGCATTGAGGTGAAGAGGCCATTCCCGTACCGATGCTCGCAAACACATCGCAGACCGATCCGCGGAGTTCGATCGAAACGCCGTCCGGAAAGGATCAGGATGACGAGAATTTCCCGGTCGCGTCGATCATCCTGGGCGAACGGTTCCGCAGCCATGTGAAGTGCTTCTACGATTTTGCCCGCGCAGCCGACGACATTGCCGACAATCCGGACCTGACGGCAGTGCAGAAGATCGCGCGCCTGAACCTGTTTGAAAACACCCTGCTTGGTCAGCCGGATGCGCCGCATCTGGAAAAACCCGTCCGGCTGCGCGACAGCCTCGCGCTCACCGGGGTTACGCCGAAACACGCAAGCGACATCCTCGAAGCGTTCCGCACCGACGCCCGCAAGTCCCGGTATGCGACTTGGCGCGATCTCCTGGATTACTGTGAACTCTCGGCCAATCCGGTCGGTCGTTATCTGCTCGATTTGCACGGAGAGGATCCTGACGGATACGCCGCGTCCGATGCCCTGTGCACGGTTCTTCAGGTCCTCAACCACCTGCAGGATTGCGGCGACGACCGCAAGGCCCTCGACCGAGTCTATATTCCACTGGATTGGATGGAGGCCGAAGGGGCCAATCTGGCAATGCTCGATGAAGGTCGACTCGACCCGGCCATGCGCCGCGTGGTCGATCGCATGCTCGATGCCTGCAACCGGCTGCTGGCCGCAGCGAACACCCTACCGAACAGTCTTGTCGATACCCGCCTTGCGATCAATTCGGCGACCATCGTCTGCCTCGCCAAACGTCTGTCCCGGCGATTGCGGCATGGCGATCCGCTCGCCGAACGCGTCGCATTGACCAAGGTCGATTTCGCCGTGTGTATCGTCAAGGGTGTGGTCTACGGACTGACCCGTGCGCGCCCGGATCGCGCCCGGGAAAGACCCGGCCGATGACGGCGCTTGCGCTCGACGATCTGGCACCGGCCGCCACGGCCGGCAATCTCTCGCCGCAGGATTACGCCGAGCGGGTCGTTGCGCGGTCGAAATCGTCGTTCACGTTCGGTATGCGCATCCTCCGACGGCCGCGGCGCGAAGCGATGTTCGCCATTTATGCCTTTGCCCGCACGATCGACGACATTGCCGACGACGACTGGCCGACGGCCGAAAAACGGCGGTTGCTGGATGCCTGGCGTGATGAAATCGAAACACACTTCGACGGACAGCCTCGCGGCCCGAACACACGCGCCTTGCAGGACCCGATCGCGGCCTTCGACCTGCCGAAGGAGGAATTCCTCTTGATGATCGAGGGCATGGAGATGGATGCAGACGGTCCGATCCGTGCCCCGGAGCTTGAGCGGCTGATGGCCTATACGCGGCGGGTGGCCGGGACCGTCGGATTGCTGTCGGTGCGGATTTTTGGCGCGCCGGAAGGCGCGCCCCGCGACGACTTTGCGCGCGACCTCGCCGATGCGTTCCAGTTGACCAACATCTTGCGAGATGTCGAGGAAGACGCCCGCATCGGGCGCCTCTACCTGCCGCGCGATCTTCTGGAAAAACATGACGTGCCCTTCGCCACGCCGGAGGAAGCGGCCTTTCATCCGAAGATCGTCGCGGTCTGCGCCGACCTTGGCGGACTAGCGCGGCAAAAGTTTCTAGCGGCACGCGCTGCCCTGAAGACGCTTGATCGCCGGCCATTGCGCCCGGCGCTGATGATGATGGGTGTGTATGAGGGCTATCTCGACCGGATGGAGGCTGCCGACTGGGATCGCTCCATCGTGCCGATCACCATGTCGAAACCGGTCAAGCTTTTCCGGGGACTGGATTATGCATTTGTCCGGTCGTTCTGAAACCCGCCCTTCACGGATGCTCGCCTGTGCCGAGACAGCCATCGCGCGGGAGTATTGAGTGCAGGCAGAGGGCCCCCGATGTCACGTGATCGGCGCCGGGCTTGCCGGCTTGTCCGCAGCGGTCCGCCTGGCCGAGGCCGGCCGCAAGGTGTCGATCTATGAAGGCGCGGCGCAGGCCGGCGGCCGCTGCCGCTCCTATTTCGTCGCCCGTCTGGATCGCACAATCGACAACGGCAATCATCTGGTCCTGTCCGGCAACCACTCGGCATTGGCGTATCTTGAGACGATCGGCGCCCGGGACGCGCTGACCGGCGATCCGGACCCCGAGTTTCCCTTCGTCGACCTTGCAACACGGGAACGCTGGGCCGTGCGGCCCAATACCGGCTTGTTGCCCTGGTGGGTCCTCAAGCCCGACCGGCGGATCCCTGGAACAACCTTGTCGGATTATCTTGGCGGCGCCGCGCTTGCGCTCGCCGGCCCGCAGCGGTCGGTTGCAGACATCGTGCCGAGTCGCGGCGTCATGGCCGACCGGTTCTGGGAACCCTTCACGCTCGCGGTCATGAACGCGCCGCCTGAGCAGGCGAGCGCGCGATTGTTATGGACAGTGATCCGCGAGACCTTCCTGAAGGGCGGTGCGCGCTGTGTGCCGCAATTCACCCGTTCCGGACTGGGCCCGGCATTTGTTGGTCCGGCCGTTTCTTATGTATGCGAACGCGCTGGCGAGATTCGGTTTGGACAGAGACTGCTCGGTTTCGACGTTGCCGGCGGCGCGATCGCCACACTGCGTTTCAGAGAGGCGGAGGTATCGGTTGCGGAGGAGGAGACGGTTGTGCTTGCCGTGTCGCCCGCGCAATTGCGTGCCCTGTTGCCGGACCTCGACAGTCCGGAACCGGCCGGCGTGATCGTCAATGCGCATTTTGGTGTCGACCAGGCTGTCCTGCCGGACCGAACGCCGCCTTTCCTCGGCGTTCTGAATGCATCGACCCAGTGGATCTTCTGGCGCGATGACGTCATCAGCATCACGATCAGCGCCGCCGGCGCGCTTGGCCTGGACCGGGATGGCGAGGAAACGATGCTGCCGGCCCTTTGGTCCGAAATCCGCCAGGCGCTCGATCTCGCCCCGGATTGCACCTATCGCGCCGGTCGCATCGTCAAGGAAAAACGCGCCACTTTCGATCAGTCGCCGGCGGCAATCGTGCGTCGACCAGCCACGCGCACGCCTGTTGCCAACCTTATGCTGGCCGGCGACGTTGTCGACACCGGCTTGCCTGCCACAATAGAAGGTGCGATACGCTCCGGCGAGATGGCGGCCGACGCCGCACTTGCGCGGGCGTAAGCCGCTGCGCGGCACCGGAGAAACGGGGTGACCCGAGAGCATGTTCGTTCAGACAGGATCGTGAGATGCACAGCGTGACCGGCCGCTCGGAACAGGAGGATGCGCCAGGCGACAACGATGCCGTCATCGCCGAACAGCGCCGGCGGCTTCTGGACATGCAAAAGGACGACGGACACATCGTCTTTGAACTGGAAGCCGATTCCACCATTCCGTCCGAATACGTGCTGCTGCACCATTTCCTGGGAGAGATCCGGCCCGATCGAGAGACGCGCATCGGCCGCTATGTGCGCCGGATCCAGAACCCGGACGGGTCATGGCCGTTGTTTCACGACGGCGACGGCAACATCTCCGCCACCGTCAAGGCCTATTGGGCGCTCAAGCTGATCGGCGATCCGATCGATGCGCCGCATATGGTTCGAGCCCGGGCCTGGATCCTGAAACAGGGCGGTGCCGCGAAAGCCAACGTGTTCACCCGTTTCATGCTGGCCCTGTTCGGTCAGATCCCGTGGCGCGGCGTGCCGGTCATGCCGGTGGAAATGCTGTTCCTGCCGACCTGGTTTCCCTTTCACATTTCCAAGATGGCCTATTGGTCGCGCACGGTGCTCGTCCCGTTGCTCGTTCTCTATGCCCGAAAGGCGGCTGCAAAAAATCCGACGGGCCTTGATATCCGCGAATTGTTCGAAACACCGCCCGAAGAGCACCGGATCTACAACATCAACCCGACCGGATCCCGGGTCGGTGACCTGTTTCTCGGCCTGGACCGTATCCTTCAGGTCGCCGACCGGTTCGCGCCGAAGAGTCTTCGCAACCGGGCGATTGCGCGGGCCGAAACCTTCTTCCTGGAGCGGCTCAACGGTGAGGATGGCCTGGGTGCCATTTACCCGGCCATGGCCAACGCGGTCATGGCAATGCGCGTGCTCGGTTATTCGGACGATCATGAGGCAATGCAGACCGCCCGCAGAGCCATCGAAAAACTGGTCATCGATGCGGGTGACGAAGTCTATTGCCAGCCCTGCCTGTCGCCGGTCTGGGATACCGGACTTGCCGCCCACGCCCTTCTGGAATCAGGCGAAAGGGACGATCCGGCTGTCGAGCGCATGCTCGACTGGCTCAAGGACCGGCAGATTCTCGACATGCGCGGCGACTGGACGGTGCGCCGTCCCGACGTTCGGCCGGGCGGTTGGGCCTTTCAGTATGAAAACCCCCATTACCCGGACGTCGACGATACGGCCGTCGTGGCGCTCGCCATGCACCGGCAGGGCGATGACAAATACACCGAGGCAATCGATCGGGCCTGCGAATGGCTGGTCGGCATGCAAAGCACGTCCGGTGGCTGGGGCGCGTTCGAGCCGGAAAACGAGCACTATTACCTCAACTCGATTCCCTTCGCCGATCACGGCGCCTTGCTCGACCCGCCGACCGCGGACGTGACGGCGCGCTGTGTAGGGTGCCTCGCCCAGGTCGATCGCCTGCGCTACCGCGACGCGATTGAACGCGGCATCGCCTATCTGAAGCGCGAGCAGGAAGCAGACGGATCGTGGTTCGGGCGCTGGGGTGCAAATTATGTCTATGGAACGTGGTCAGTGCTGGTCGCTCTGAACGGAGCCGGGGAAGACATGTCGGCCCCCTATGTCCGTCGCGCCGTTGATTGGCTAAAGGCGCGCCAATTGCCGGACAGCGGTTGGGGCGAAGGACTGGAGACATACGAAGAGGACCGCAAATCCTTCGCCCGGACGTCCACGGCCTCGCAGACGGCCTGGGCAGTGCTCGGCCTGATGTCGGCCGGCGAATTCGACTCGCCCGAAGTGAAAAGCGGAATCGCCTATCTGAAGCATGCCGACCGAGAGGGCGCCCGCTGGACGGAACGGCACTGGACCGGAACCGGGTTTCCGCGTGTTTTCTATCTGAAATATCACGGCTATGCCGCCTACTTCCCGTTATGGGCCATGGCCCGGTTCGAAAAGCTGAAAGCATCGAACGACAAGACGGTCATGTGGGGAATGTAAGGCCGAAGATCGGCGCGATTACACCGGCGAGGGGCACAAAGGCGATCGGTTTTGGTATAGTGCTTCGGCGGCCCGAACGGACGATCCGACGGCCGAACAGAATCGGATCCGGCGGTGAGCTTTCTGGGAATAATCTGCGGTCTGAAACTGGAAGCGGACTGCCTGAAGGGCTACCGCTTCGCCGACACCGCGCGAATCGCAATCTCCGGCGCCCGCCCGGATCAGGCTGAAAGCGAAGCGCGTCGCCTGTGTGACGAAGGCGCCAAAGGGCTGCTCAGCTTCGGCCTGTGCGGTGGGCTCGACCCGGATCTGCGACCGGGGAATCTGGTCGTGCCGAGCGAACTCGAACATGACACCCAGATCTGGGGCATTTCCCCCTTCATCGTCAGCCGAAAGGTCATCCGGACGCCGCTTGGTCTCGGCCGCGACACGGTGGTCGCCGATCCGGAAGAAAAAGCCAGGCTTTACCAGGAAACCGGGGCGACGATCGTCGATATGGAGAGCCACCGGATTGCGAAAGTCTGCCAGGAACGCACAATACCGTTCTACGTGCTGCGGGCCGTTTGCGACCCGGCGCGCCAGGCATTGCCCGAATCGGCCGCCGATGCCGTCGACGCCAGCGGCCGTGCGCGGCCGCTACGCGTGCTGCGGGGTCTGATCAACAATCCGGGCGAAATTTTCGATCTGGTCCGGTTGATGCGACAGACCGATGCGGCCAAAGCCGCGCTCAAACGCGCCGCTCATACCGAGGTGCCGAATATCCTACGCAGCGTCCAGCTTGTCTAACTCGGTCTTGACGAGCTTTTCATGCACGTCGACCGCCTTGCGCTGACGCGACAGGTCGATTTCAGGCGCCATCGGCCCTTCCGTCCGCACCCCACGCAACGCCGTGAAGAACGCCTTGATCGGATTGGCCATCGCATCGACCGCTGCCGTCGGCTCGTAGCCGCAATGGGCCATGCAATCCGCGCACTTTTCGTACCGGCCAGTGCCATAGCTGTCCCAGTCGGTGGTTTCCATCAATTCGGTATAGGTCTTGGCGTAGCCTTCACCGAGCAGGTAGCAGGGACGTTGCCAGCCGAAAACATTGCGTGTCGGCATGCCCCAGGGGGTGCACCGGTACTCCTGGTTGCCGGCAATGAAATCGAGATAGAGCGCGGAATGGGAAAGGTTCCATTTGCGGCCGCGTTCCTTGCCGATCCGGAACACGTCGCGGAAGAAGTTCTTCGTCTTGGCCCGGTTGAGGAAGTGTTCCTGGTCCGGCGCGCGCTCATAGGCAAAGCCCGGCGAAATCGTGATGCCGACACCCATGTCTGTGGCGTAGTCGAGGAAGTCTGCCAGTTCGACTGCCGGATAGCCGTCAAAGATCGTCGCGTTGACATTGACCTGGAAACCGGCCTCCTGCGCGGCCTTGATGGCCTTGATCGCCTTATCGAAGACGCCATCCTGGCAGACCGCCTTGTCGTGATGCTCTTTCAGCCCGTCAAGGTGCACCGAAAAGAACAGATAGGGCGACGGCTTGAACAGGGAGAGCTTCTTTTCCAGGAGCAGCGCATTTGTGCAGAGCGACACGAACTTCCGGCGCTTGACGAGGCCCTCGACGATCTCGCCGATATCCTTGTGAATCAGTGGTTCGCCGCCGGGAATCGCAACGATCGGCGCGCCGCATTCTTCGGCGGCTTCCCAGCATTCCTGAGGCGTCAGGCGTCGGTTGAGGATCGCATTCGGATAGTCGATCTTGCCGCAGCCGGCGCAGGCCAGGTTGCAGCGAAACAGCGGTTCGAGCATCAGGACCAGCGGATACCGCTTACGGCCCGACAACCGTTGTTTCAGGACATACATGCCGACTTTGAATTGTTGAAAGACGGGTACAGCCACAATGCTCTCGCTTTTTGCCTGACGGTTCGGCGGAAGTTCCGCGCACTCCTATCAATGTTGCGCGCGCGGCGCAATCAGTGCCCGTGTCGCGGGCGATGGCTTTCAGTGGTCAGCTGTCCTGTGCTGCCAAGGTCTTGGACCGCTGCGCGTCGTCCGCGTCAGCAAAGATCGACGGTAACCTGAATGTGGTGTTTTCAACCGGCCCGGCAACCGTCCGCACGGTGACGTCGAACCGTTCCGATACCCAGCCGAGAACATCCTGGACCAGGGATTCCGGTGCCGAAGCCCCGGCGGTCAACCCAAGGTGCCGGGTCGCATCGAGCCAGTTCGGCCGAATCGACCGGGCGTTATCGACGAGGAAGCTTGACAGGCCGGCTGCCTCACCGATCTCGCGCAGCCGATTGCTGTTGGAGCTGTTCGAGGCACCGACGACAAACAGGGTATCGACACGATCGGCCAGCGCCATGACGGCCGTTTGCCGGTTCTGTGTCGCGTAGCAGATATCGCGCGTGTCCGGACCGGAAATTGCCGGAAAACGACGTTTCAAGACGTCGATAATGTCCCGCGTGTCGCGCACGCTCAGTGTTGTCTGGGTGATGTAGGCGACGCGATCCGGCGTTTCGACACGGAGTGCCTCTGCGTCCTCGATCGATCCGACAATATGGACCGGCCCGTCGATTTGGCCGACGGTGCCGGTCACTTCCGGATGACCTTCGTGTCCGATTAGGATGACGGCATGCCCGTTGGCGGCGTAGCGTTGCCCGCCCCGGTGGACCTTGGCGACCAGCGGGCAGGTGGCATCGATGACCTCAAGGTTTTTCAGGCGCGCTTCGTGTTCGACGGACCGGGCTACGCCATGGGCACTGAAAATCGTTCGCGCCCCGTCCGGGACCGCATCGAGCTCTTCGACAAAAACCGCTCCCTGCCGGCGAAGGGCATCGACGACATGCCGATTGTGCACGATTTCGTGTCGGACGTAGATCGGTGGGCCGAAGCGCTCTAGCGCCAGAACCACAATGTCGATTGCCCGCTCTACACCTGCACAAAAACCCCGCGGCGTTGCCAGGTGCACGTCGAGACTGCGCCGTTCTGCTGCCATTGATGCCCGTCGTAATCCGCCTTCCCGATGGCGGATGGCACCGCCATTGCGTCATAGTAGCGCGCCAAACCCGTGTGACAACTCACCTTTTCCGGGTTTGTGTGACAGCAAGCCGGGTATGTGGTCCGAGACGACGGTCGTCAGGCGATAAAGTTCTGCAAGAAAGCGTTCAGCGCATCGGGTCCGGAACGACGAATCACGGAATTGAATTCGGCGCGTTTCAGAACCAGGAAACTCGTTCCACCGACCATGAAATCGATGACACGATAGCCGCCGCCGACGCGCCTTAACCGCCAGTCCACGGGCAGGCGGCCCCCGTTCGCGCGCGGAATGCGCGCCCGCACCAGAACGTCACTGCGCACGGTCTTGGCGCTGACGATTTCCGGTTTGTTCCGCAGGCCGCGGCCAAACTGGTTCATGTAAAGTTTGGCCAGATATTGGGGCAACAGCTTTCGAAACGTGGAGCGCTGTTTGCTGTTGAATTTTTCGGCATTCTTGCCGAGCAGGAATTCCTCCCAGACCGAGAAAGCGAAAGTGCGCTTCACGGCCGATTGCAAACGCGAGAATTTTTGGCCTTCCGACAAGCCGGAATTCGCCAGCGCGCCATGCGCCTTGTCGACAAGCACGCCCGCCGTCTTCATTGCCGACTTTTCCGCGGCCGATTGGGCAAGCGCCCGGTCGGGCTGCAATGCCATGGCGCCAAGCAGCGCGAGCGCTGCAATGAAAGCTCTTTTCAGCGACGAATCGAACCAGCGGGTCGGGGTGTGTGCAGCAATCATTCCTGGCCTCGTCTTTTGCAATGTCCCGTGTGACTGATTTCGTGCCTGCGGATCCGGTTCCGGCTTTGACCCTGTCGGTCAGGCCGTGCGTCCCCACGGACTGTCGGCGCATAGAAGGTGATATGTGGTCTCACAACGCAAATGCCAAACGCCGGCACCCTCAGGCCTCCACCCGCGTGCGCTTCCGATAAAACAGATCAAGCAGTATCGGAGTCAAGACGATCGTGCAGATCAGCGTGCAGCCGATGGCCAGTGTCAGGAGGTGTCCCATGCTCGCCGTGCCGCGGTGGTCGGACAGGCCGAGGCTCGCAAAGGCTGCGATCGTGGTGAGCGCGCTGAACAGCACGGCCCGCGGCGTGCTCGTCCGATAAAGGTCGGCCGACTGGGTGAGGGACCGCCGGCGCATGGCAAGGTGAATGCCGCTGTCGACGCCGATTCCGATCAAAAGCGGCAGGACGATGATGTTGGCATAATTGAACGGGATGCCGAGCAGGACGCTGCCGCCAAGCGTGAGCGTGGCCGCAGCGAACAGCGGCAGCAGAACGGCAAAGACCATGACCGGAGATCGCAGAATGATGAAGCACAGGATGCCGACCATGAGGAACGCACTGAAGGTCGCCTGCAGCATGGCTTCCGCGACGACCTCTCCGGCCCGCATGATCTGAAGCGGCGCGCCGGCCGCTTCCGATGACACGCCGAGCACTGCATCGACAAAGGCGTCCAGAACTGCCGGTTGGCGGATGTCGCCGGTCGGCAGCGCCTCGACCCGCCAACCTCCCGCATCGTCCCGGAACCGGTCGACGAGCGGGCCGGGGACCCGTTCGAGCGTCACGGTGTCAATGTCGAGCTGCAATCGGAACCGGTCGATCAGCGGTTGAAAGTGGATGAAGATGTCGCGTTCGAGACCGGCGCTTGTGCCATCCGCTCCGGGATCCGCCGGCAGACGTTCAAGCGCCCCCCGCAAAGCGTCCGAACCAGGCGAATTCTGTTGTGTTGCCAGGGCGTTGATAAGCCCAGCCACCGGCGTCACACCTGGCTCGGGCTCGGCAAGATCGAGCCCTTCTCCCTCTACGATATGAATAAAGGAGGGGTAGGATATCTCGATGATCTGAAGCTTCAGATCCTGGTCCTCCGGGACGAAGGAATCCAGCGAGATGGCCTTGTGGACCGGCGCCAGCGTTTCCAGCCGTTCCGCAAGTGCCACCGCCGCTTCGCGGTCGGCAACCACCGTGCTCATGCGGTAGGGGGCGTTGTCGGGATCGGCATAAAGCGGCACAAGCGCTTTGACGGAAGGACTGTCCGGCGACCGCAACCCCATGGGATCGGCGTCGAATCGCGCTTGCGGCACAAACAGCGCCGCCAGACCGACACACAAAAGAATGACAACGGCCGCCGTACGATGACGCCAGCCCGTCCCGCCCGACGCACCGTCCGCCGATCCCTTCAAAAGGCCGGTATGCACCTCGTGGTCGGCCCACAAACGCTGGCTGGCCACCCGTGGCAGCAAGGTGATGAGCGCGGGAATGACCGTGATACTCACCATGAAAGCAATAAGCACACCGGCTCCGCCGATCATGCCGAGTTGGCTCATGCCGGTAAAGTCGGTCGGAATGAACGCAAAAAAGGCAAGCGCCGTGGTGACGGCGCTGAGCAGCAACGGCGTACCGATCGACCGGGCCGTATCGGTAAGCGCATGCGCGGTGTCGCCGCCAAGCCGCGCCTTTTCCTCGATATGGGCAAGCACATGGATGGAAAAGTCGAGACCCAGCCCGATCAACAGGACGCAAAAGGCGATGGAAACCAGATTGAGGGCACCGACGGCGAGGGCCGCGAATCCGGTCGTCAGGATCAGTGTGACAACAAGCCCGGTCATGGTGACGAGGGCCCTGGCCAGCGACCGGTAGGCGAGTATGAGCAAGAGGAAAGTGGCCACAAGCGACAAGGCGAGCGAGATTTCGATACCGGCTGCCACGCTGCGCAATTCGTCCCCGCGCAGAATCGGATCGCCGGTTATGTCGATCTCGACGGGAAACGTCACCGCTTCGCGAACATCCGCAATCGCGGATTCGACCGCCCGACGTGCTTCCCGGGCCGGTGAAATCGAAGCGAAATCCAGCTTCGGGGTCACGAACAGTATTGTCTGGCGATCGGCTACGTCCGGTTCCGCGGCCATGGCATCGAGCCAGGAAAAGGTCTGCGGTGTGCCGTCCAATCTGGCCGAAATGACAGTGGCGAGCGCATGAAAGAAGCGCTCAAGGAACTCGCGGTCGAACTCGGCCTTGTCGGCCAGAACCAGCGCTTCCTGAAGCGACAGCGCCAGCGTATCGAATGTCCGGCTGTCGCGCAGTTCAGCCAGGAACGACGCGGCATTGTTGATCGCTTCTAGATCGCGCTCCAACTCCTCGACGTCGCGGTACAACAGACCGTTGGTCAGGAAAAACGGATCACTGGCACTTGAGAACACCGCATCCACGGACCGCGTTTCCGACGCAAGTCGGTCCACGAGCCGGCGGGCAACATCGGCGGTCGCATCCGGCGTGCCCGTCCGTACGATAACGACAATGCTGTTCTTGATGCCGGGAAAGGCGGCGTTCAAGCCCTTGGTCCGGATCTGGAAGTCCAGCCGATTCGACAGCATCTCGCTCGAATCGGTGTTCACTCGAAGATACGAAACCGCGGCGAGAACAGAGAGCAGACACAGTAACAGGCAGGCAAGAAGTGTCGCACGCGGGGCCTTCTTGATGCGCTCTATGACCGAAACGACACACTTTTCGATAATCATGATAGCGAATTTGGCCAGACGTGAAATGTGAATACCGCGCGCGTTGACCGGCCGATATAGGCTTGGTACTTCGTCAAAAGCAAGGAACGCACCGTAGATTTTGTCGACGAATCAATTCTTTGTTCTACCGGTTAGTATTGCCGGCCCATGACTATGTTTGTCGGCAAGAAAGTAACGCGGACCATTGACACACCTTCGGGGGCTTGGGGCAGCCGGACAGGCCGACCCCTTCAGCATGAGAGAGGATCTGCTGTGGGAATTGCGAGTGCGAAGACACGCCCGGCCACAGGTCTCGTCGTATGTCTCTTGGCCGCTTGTCTCGCCGGTTGCAGTTCGCTCCCGTCGGGCGAATTGGCGCTTTCCCGCACCGGACCTGTTCAGGCCGCAACCGGGTCCGCTCCGAACATTCTGCCGGCAGCCAAACCGACGACCCGGACAAACTGGCATGCGCTGGCGCCGGATGCCAATACCGAAGGCGGCGATGCCTTCGATGACGGTCTGGGTGTGAGCGATCCGCTTGAACCGTTGGGACGCGGTTTTCACCAATTGAACCGCAGCATCGACTTCGTGGTCATGCGGCCCTTTTCCGCAGTCTACAACACGGCGTTGCCGCGCCCGGTGCGCAACGCGGTACGCAACGGCTTCCGGCAATTGCGCATGCCGACGCAAATTGCGAACTACCTTCTGCAGGGCAATGTGCGTCAGGCCGGCCAATCGCTGGAACGCACATTCGTGAACTTCATGATCGGGTTCGGCGGATTGGCCGATCCGGCCTCCAAACGCCGCGAACTGCAATACCGGCCGACCGATTTCGGCGTAACGCTTGGTCGTTGGGGCGTCGGCGAGGGCATCTACTTTGAGGCCCCGCTTATCGGACCGACCACGACGCGCGCCTCGATCGGCCGCATCGTCGACGTGGCCCTTAACCCGATCTCATACATCACGTTTTTCACCGATATGGGAACATTCAGCGCGGTCGATGCGATCGCGCCGGGGATTCGCGTCGGGGAATTGATGGAAATGCGGGCCCGCAACGCCGATCTTGTGGATGAAATCCTGTACGCCTCTCCGGACACCTATGTCACCCTGCGTACGGTCTTCCTGCAAAACCGGCGGGCCAAGCTGGCCGGGGGTGTCATAACAGAAGACAATTTGCCGGAAATCCTTGAATTCGCCGTTCCCGCGCCTCGCTAAAGGGCACAGCGCCGGCCACGGTGTTTACATGAGGACCGGCTCTATCGACATTCTCAACCCGGCGAGCGCCGGCATCCAGGGGGATTGCGCGACCGGCGTTCGCCGATTGCACTTCAAGACGTCCATCGGATATAACTCGCACAATCTTCCGAGCGGCCGATGCCGCCACCGGAAACCGCCGCACGCCTCTCTGAGAGCCCGGTAGACGGGCCGGGAAACCACGAGAATTCGAATGCAGGATTTTGCCGACATCAGACTTAAGATGGTCGACAATCAATTGCGCACCAATGCGGTGACCAATCATCGGATCTTGGATGCCATGTCGGCGGTTCCGCGCGACATGTTCGTCGATCCATCGCAGCGTGCCATCGCCTATTCGGACGGCGACATTCCGTTTTCCGCCGCGACCGCACCGGGCCGATACCTGCAGAAACCCATGGTCTTTGCAAAGCTGATCCAGGCGGCGGAGATCGATCCGGACGACTTTGTTCTGGTCGTCGGATGCACCAGCGGCTACGCGCTGGCCGTCTTGGCGCGCCTTGCAAGCGCTGTGGTTGGCGTCGAGGAGGATGCGGGCCTGGCCGCCCGCGCCAGCGAGTTGATGACCGAACTCGAAGTCGAAAACGCCGACGTGTTCGAGGGCCCGTTGACCGAAGGGTGCAAGGCCCAGGGCCCTTATGACGTCATCGTCTTTGACGGAGCCGCCGAAATCGTTCCCGAATCGATATGTGGGCAATTGCGCGACGGCGGGCGGATTGTGCATGTCGACGGCAACGGGCGCAGCGCAAATGCCGCGGTAGTGACGAAATCAGGCAACACTCTTGGAAAAAGACTCGTGTTTAACGCCGCATCGCCTCTTTTGCCTGGATTTGCGCCGGCACCTGCTTTTGTATTCGACGACTGATCGATAAAATCCTGTCGTCGATCCTGACGAACAATTCATCAGTTCAGTGTCTAATGGCGCGTGGCGGAAACGGGTTTGTATTTTGTTAACCATATTGCTTTGTTCATACGATCCGCAGGGTGCGCGTAAGGGGGACAAGATGGGTGCGCTAAATCGGGAAACAGGGACGTGATGAACGGCGCTCTGAAACTGGCTGCGCTTGTCGGATTGGGCCTGGCGGCACAACCGGTTCACGCACAATCGCTGTCGCAGGCCCTGGCCTCGGCTTACGCCAACAATCCGACCTTGAATGCGGCCCGCGCCCTGACCCGGTCGACCCATGAGGGCGTTGCGATCGCGCGCGGCGGCTTCCGTCCGCAAGTCTTCGGCTCGGCCGACATCGCAGGACGCACCTTAAACAACACGCCCGGCCCAACGGAGACAGGCATCGACTCCACGCTGTCCCTCAACGTCGAGCAGAACCTGTTCAACGGATTCCAGACAATCAACGCGACACGCGGCGCGGAATCCGCCGTTCGGGCGCAACAGGAGGCGTTGCGCAGCACCGAGCAGGATACCCTGCTGAGCGCCGTCACCGCATTTGCGGATGTCATTCAGAATACAGAAATTCTTCGCCTCAATCGCAACAACCTGGAATTCCTCAACGAACAGGTCCGTGCCTCGCAGGACCGGTTCGAAGTGGGTGAGGGCACACGCACCGATATTTCGCAGGCTCAGGCTGACCGCCAGGCCGCCGTTTCCCAGGTCCTGTCATCGGAAGCCAACCTGGCCGCAGCCAGGGCCGTCTTCTTCCAGGTAACCGGCATCGAAGCCAAAAAACTAAGGCGCGACATAAAGATAAACCGACTTCTTCCGAAGTCGCTTCGGGCTGCCCTGGCTTCGGGTGCGCGGGAACATCCTGATATCATGTCGGCGCTTCACAACGTCGACACCGCGGCCTTCAACGTCAAGGAACAGGAAGGGGCGCTGCTCCCGACGCTCAGCGTCGAAGGCAATGTCTCCACGCAGTTCCATCCGGTGGCCGGCGTGTCGGACCGGGTCGATTCTGCATCCGTCGTTGGCCGACTGACGGTTCCCATCTACCAGGGCGGCATCGTGTCGGCCCAGGTGCGCCAGTCCAAAGAACAGCTTGGCCAGGCACGCATCAACGTGGATGTCGCGCGCGATCAGATTCGTGCCGAGGTCGTTTCGGCGTGGAACAACCTCCTGGCCGCGAATGCGTCCATCCGGGCCGCTCAAGCCGGGGTCCGCGCAGCCGAGCTCGCCCTTGACGGCGTGATCGAGGAACAGCGGGTCGGACAACGGACCCGGCTCGACATTCTCGACCAGCAAAGCACGCTGATCGATGCGCAGATCACCCTGGCCCAGGCCCGCCGCAGCCAATTGGTGTTTGCCTATACGCTGGTTTCGTCGATCGGACGGCTCGACGCCCGGCAGCTCAACCTCCGCATTGCCCTGCATAACCCGAACAAGCACTACAAGAAGGTTCGGGACAAGTGGATCGGTCTTAGAACGCCCGACGGTCGCTGAGACCGGTCCGGCGTCGCAACGGAAAGCCCGGCGACACATCGGCCCGACAATGTGTGAATAATGAATCCGACGATTCCGTATTGTCGATGACCTGCCTATAGTAGTTTCAAAGTACGAATCATCCTGCGATTCCCGAGCATTGGCGGGTCGCACCGTTCGAGGAACACTATGGCCGAGGCAAAAGAAGCCCAGGAACCGTCGATGGAGGAAATTCTGGCCTCCATTCGCCGGATTATTTCCGATGAGGATGCCGCGCCAGAAGAAAAACCAATCGAAGCCGCTGCGGAAGAGCCGGAAGAGGACGCCTCCGACGAGGAGATGGACCAAGACGATCTCGACGCGCTGTTCGACACTGCGAGCGAGGAGACCGAACCGGAAGAGGAGGAGGCCCCAGCGGACGAGCCGGAGCCGGAGCCCGATACCTCGGACGATATGATCGTGGAAGGGTTCAGCGAGGAAGAAGCCGACATCTCTTTCGCTGAAGCAGAACCCGAAGACGCGGGTTTCGATGTCGAAGAAGAAGAAGACGACGACGACGACGACGACGGACCACCGCTGGAACTCGGCCCCGAACTGGAAGTGTCCGAACCTGTAGCGTTGCCGGACTCCACCGAACTGGCCGAGGCGCTTCTGTCGCCGGCAACCGATGCGGCGGTATCGTCCGCCTTCGGCAATCTCGCCCATACGATCCTGTCGAAAAATGCCCGGACCCTGGAAGACCTCGTCCAGGAAATGCTTCGGCCGATGCTGAAGATATGGCTCGACGACAATCTTCCGACCATCGTGGAACGCCTCGTGCGCCAGGAAATCGAACGGGTAACGCGCGGCGGCAACCAATAGCCGGAAGATCGCGGACCTGTTGACTTGCCGGATCGATTTCGATTTACACGGCGCACACTGATTTTCCGTTAGAGACGCCGGACATGCTGGAAAAAACATTCGACGCGGCCTCGGCAGAGCCGCGCATTTACGAGTCGTGGGAAACCTCGGGCGCCTTTAAAGCGGGATCCGGAGCAAAACCGGACGCAGAGAGTTTCTGTATCGTTATCCCGCCGCCGAATGTGACCGGCTCGCTCCATATGGGGCATGCGCTCAACAATACACTCCAGGACATTCTGATCCGCCAGGCCCGCATGCAGGGAAAGGACGTGTTGTGGCAGCCGGGAACCGACCATGCCGGCATTGCAACGCAAATGGTCGTCGAACGGCAGATGATGGAGCGTCAGGAACCCGACCGCCGCACCATCGGTCGGGAGGCCTTCCTCAACAAGGTCTGGGATTGGAAGCGCGAATCCGGGGATCGCATCAGCAATCAATTGCGACGGCTTGGCGCGTCGTGTGACTGGAGCCGCGAACGCTTCACCATGGATGACGGGTTGTCCCGTGCCGTCCTGAAAGTGTTCGTCGATCTCCACAAAGAGGGCCTGATCTACCGCGACATGCGCCTGGTCAACTGGGATCCGAAACTGATGACCGCGATCTCGGACCTGGAAGTGGTTCAGATCGAAACCAAGGGCCGCCTCTGGCATTTTCGCTACCCCGTGGAGGGAGAAGGCGATCGCTCCATAATTGTCGCGACGACCCGACCGGAAACCATGCTCGGCGACACCGGAGTTGCCGTGCACCCGGACGACCCGCGTTACCAGGACCTGATCGGCCGACATGTGGTGCTGCCGCTGGTCGGACGACGGATCCCGATTGTCGCGGACCATTATGCCGATCCGGAAACCGGATCGGGCGCGGTCAAGATCACGCCGGCGCACGATTTCAACGACTTCGACGTCGGAAAGCGCCAATCGCTGCGCGTGATCAATGTCTTCGGACCTGAAGCCGATCTGGATCTGAAAGACAACGAGGACTTTCTCGAGGGCACGGCAGCAGGGCCGGATCTCGATGCGGTCCTCGCACTGCACGGACAGGACAGGTTCATGGTCCGCAAGGCGGTCGTCGACATGATGGAGACACGCGGTCTCCTCGTCGAGGTCGAGGACCACACCCACATGGTGCCGCATGGCGATCGCGGCAACGTGCCGATCGAGCCGTACCTGACCGACCAATGGTATGTCGACGCCAAGACGCTCGCCGGGCCCGCGATCGACGCGGTGCGCCAGGGTCGCACGAAGTTCGTGCCGCAGAACTGGGAGCGCACCTATTACGATTGGATGGAAAACATCGAACCGTGGTGCATCTCCCGTCAATTGTGGTGGGGTCACCAGATTCCGGCCTGGTACGGACCGGACGGCAAGATCTTTGTCGAAATGACAGAAGACCGCGTTCTCGAAGCGGCAGCCGCCCATTACGGCAATGCCTGCACGGTCGTCTCGAAATCCGAGGCACTGGCGGCCTGGCAGTCCGGCAACGCGGAAAAGCCGCTTCTTTATCGCGAAGAAGACGTGCTCGACACCTGGTTCTCATCCGCACTTTGGCCGTTCTCGACGCTTGGATGGCCGGAAGAAACGCCGGAACTGAAACGCTATTACCAGACCGACGTCCTCGTGACTGCGTTCGACATCATCTTTTTCTGGGTGGCGCGGATGATGATGTCCGGCCTGCACTTCATGGAAGAGGAGCCGTTTCACACGGTCTATATCCATGCGCTCGTCCGGGACGAGAAGGGCGCCAAGATGTCGAAGTCCAAGGGCAATGTCATCGATCCGCTGGACCTGTGCGACGAATTCGGTGCCGACGCCTTGCGCTTCACGCTCGCTGCCATGGCCGCCCAGGGTCGCGACATCAAACTCGCCAAGTCGCGGGTGGCCGGTTACCGGAACTTCGGCACCAAATTGTGGAACGCGACTCGGTTCTGCGAAATGAATCAGTGTGTTCGGGTCGCCGGTTTCGACCCATCCACCTGTACGGAACCGGTCAACCGATGGATCGTGCATGAGGCGCGAAAGGCCGTGATCGGCGTTTCGGCAGGCCTTGACGAGTTCAAGTTCAACGAGGCGGCGGCCGCAATCTACCAGTTCGTCTGGAACACGTTCTGCGACTGGTACCTGGAGCTCATCAAACCGGTCTTGAACGGAACCGACGAAACGGCAAAGGCCGAAACGCGGGCGACAGCAGCCTGGACCATCGACCAGATGCTGATGCTGTTGCATCCGTTCATTCCGTTTGTCACGGAGGAATTATGGGCCGAGACCGGCAAGGTTGGACCGGCGCGCGATACGATGCTCGTGAACGCCGCCTGGCCGGAAGCCGTCCTGACCGATGATCCGGCCGCAGAGGAAATGGGCTGGCTGGTCGATCTGATCTCGACCGTGCGTTCGGTGCGATCGGAAATGAACGTTCCAGCGGCCGCGACGATCCCGCTCGTGATGATCAAGCCAGGGGAAACGACGTCCCTGAGGCTTGAACGACATGCCGCAGCGATCAAGCGCCTTGCCCGCATCGACCGGATCGACACGGCCGACCTGCCGCCGCAGGGGTCCGCTCAGATCGTGCTCGGCCCCGACGTCGCTTGTCTGCCGCTTGCCGGTGTCATCGATTTCGACGCCGAGCGCCAACGCCTCGAAAAGGAACTGAGCAAGCTCGACAAGGACATTCAGAAGATCGACGCCAAGCTCGGCAACGACAATTTCCTGGCGCGCGCGCCGGAAGAGGTCGTGGAAGAGCAGAAAGAGCGACGCGAGGAAGCGCTGTCGAAGAAATCCAAAATCGCCGATGCGCTGTCGCGGCTGGCAAGCGCTGCCTGAGCACCTTTACTCGAACGAACCTAAGAAAGCGATCGATCCGGCGCCGGGGCCGGCGCCACTTTCGAGGGAGGACGCCCCGTCGCCTTTCCGAAAGCTGCGGAAAACGCGCTGGCGCTGCGATAGCCGTGCCGGTCCGCAATCTGTGAGATCGGCAAGCCGCGAGACAGATCTTCAAGGGCATTCTGGAACCGCACCCGCTGGCGCCATGCAACGAAGCTCAAACCCAGATCGCGCTTGAACAGGCGTGCAAGTGTCCGTGCTGACGCGCCGGCAACATCAGCCCACGCGTCGAGAGTTCTGCGGTCCGAAGGATCGGCAATGAGTTCGGCGCACAAGCGCTGCAGCCGCGCATCTTTGGGCAGCGGTATGTGGAGGGACAGGGCCGGAGCCCGGGCGATTTCCTGCAGGATCAGCCGGGCGATGAGGCTGCCGCGGCTGCCGGTTCCATAGCCGACCGGTTCCTCGACCAAGGCGCAGATCAGTTCCCGCAACAAGCCTGAAACGGCAACGACGCTCAAGTCCGAACCGGTCCATCGCGCGCCGTCCGGATCGATATAGAGCGTGCGCATGTCGACCATGCCGTGCATGCTGACCGAGTGCCTTATCCCGGCCCGAATATAGGCAGCGCCATCAGGAGGCACGATCCACGCTTCCTCATCGGTCCGCACGCGCATGACACCGCTTATCGCATAGAGCAACTGATCCCGCGTGTGGTGATGCGGCGGTATGACGAAGCCGTCGGCGAACTGCTTTGCCATCGCGCCGATCGGCTCGGGGCGATTCTGGTAGTCGTGTGGATCGGTGCTCCGGGAATCGGCGGCAGCCACGGATCTGTGCTCCTGTACAGAGATCTTGTTTGGCCGAATTTCGACGAAAAATGGCATGACGCCGAAAAACAGACAAGGGTAGTCTGGGCACGCGACATCGGTGCGGTTCACCGAGGAACCGCTCCGTCATGGCCGAAAGGTGCTTTGCATGAACAGGGACCAACTGCATTTCCTGCTTTTGAATGTGGGGCATTTTCTCGACCACCTATTCACCCTGATTTTCGCGACCGTCGCGGCCCTGGCCCTGCATCGCGAATGGGGGGTCGGATATGCCGAGCTTCTCGCCTACGCGACGCCGGGTTTTGTCGCCTTCGGTCTCTTCTCACTGCCGGCGGGCTGGCTGGCGGACCGGTGGAGCCGCGATGGCATGATGGTGGTGTTTTTCATTGGCATCGGCGTGGCATCCATTGCGACCGGCTTCACGCAGACGCCGTTTCAGATCGGCGTCGGGTTGTTCGCGATCGGCATCTTTGCCGCCATCTATCATCCGGTTGGTCTGGCCATCGTCACCTCGAAATGGCGCAACATCGGAATGCGCATCGCGGCGAACGGCGTTTGGGGCAATCTCGGCGTCGCCTGCGCGGCCCTTGTCACCGGCTTTCTGATCGACAATGGCGGTTGGCGGTTGGCGTTCATCCTGCCGGGTCTGGTTACGATCGGCGTCGGCCTCGTTTATCTGGCCGCCCAATGGGACACCATTCAAGCGGACGGAGTGCCGTCGCAGACCTCCGCGGTCACGTCCCAGACAGTGCCGGCCGCGTCTTACCGGGCGTTGCTCGTTCGGGTTTCCGCGATCGTCTTTTTCACGACCGCCGTTTCCTCCATCATTTTCCAATCGACGACGTTTGCGTTGCCGAAGATTTTCGACGAACGCTTGCAAGGGTTGGCCGAGCAGTTTTCGTCTTGGTCCGGTGCAATCGCCGAGAGCGGGCAGGGCGACACCGCGACGATTGTCGGATCGTTGACATTCATTGTGTTCGCGGTCGCCTCGCTCGCTCAGCTCGTCGTTGGTATGGCGCTGGACCGTTATGGACCGCGGTCGGTCTTCATGACCGTCGCGCTGATGCAGATCCTGTTCTTTTCGTTGATGCCCGGATTGACGGATGCCATCGCCTTCGCCGTTGCCCTCGGCTTCATGCTCGGCGCCTTCGGACAGATCCCGATCAACGATTACATGATCGGCAAGATGGCCAGCGGCGCCTACCGCGCTCGCATCTACGGCGTTCGGTATGTCGTCGCCTTTTCCGTCCTGGCGCTGACCCTGCCGCTCGTCGCGTTCGTTTATGAATATTGGGGGTTCGACACCCTGTTCCGCATTCTCGCCGGTGCCGCGCTGGTCATATTATGCGCCGTTGCGGCCCTGCCGCGAAAACTGCCGACGCCCGAGGCGGCGTCGGTTCCGGCCGAATAGCAGGCGGCACCCGGACGCTCTTGAAGCCGGATTTGGGAGAGCGTTCGAGACCTGACGGTGTCAGGATGCCTGCCGCTCCGCGGCCACCGCCGGATCGCGCAGAGGAACGCGCTCGCCGGTTCGGATGACATCGGGATCATAGGCCTTGCGGGCGAAAACGGTCTCCACCATCGGCCGAAAGAAGTCCAGTGGCAGAGTCTGATAGTCCGGATCGAAACTGCGTTGGTCCCAGAACTCGCAAAAATCCGCGCAATCCTGAAAGTAGGGACTGTCGCGGTGTCGGTCGCGCGCGTGCCGGTCACCGCCGAGATGGTGCATGTAATAGAGTTTTTGAAAATCGCCGTGCGCCTCGACCGTCCACGTGCATTGCTCGCGCAGGAACGGTTTCAGGATCGCGGCGGCATATTCGTCGTGATTGTAGGGCGCATAGATGTCACCGATATCGTGCAAGAGCGCGGCCACGATCCAGTCTATATCCGCCCCGTCGTTCCACGCCCGGGTTGCCGATTGCAGCGAGTGGCCGAGCCGGGTGACCTTGTAGCCGGAAAGGCTTTCATCGAGATCGACCAGCGCGCGCAACAACCGGCTGGCCGTGCCCTTGGTGTACTCGATCTCGTGCCGGGTCAGGAATTCGTAATCCTCGCGATCGCCGGCATCCATCCGTGTGAATTTAACGGTCTGTTGCGAATCCTGCATGCCCTCATCCTTTCCGGAAAGCGTTGGAGAACCGCCCATCGCGCGGCATCGGTATCGGCCATCTTAGGACTTTTTCCGTGCCGTGTGCGAGCGTCCTGTCGCCGGCGGCGAAAATCTGCGAGCGCAGAGATCTTGGTCCTGGCTCTCGCGGTCGGCTACCAACACGCCACGCCGAATGCAAAAAGGCCCCGGCGCGATGCGCCGGGGCCTCGATCGGGCAACGGGCCCTAAATCCGAAAGTCCGGTCAGACGGAATAGTACATGTCGAACTCGACCGGGTGCGGCGTGTGTTCGAAACGAATGACTTCTTCCATCTTCAGTTCGACATAGGCGTCGATCTGATCGTCGTCCATCACACCGCCGGCCTTCAGGAAGTCGCGGTCCGCGTCGAGGCTTTCAATTGCTTCCCGCAGCGAGCCGCAAACGGTCGGAATGCCCTTCAGCTCTTCCGGCGGCAGGTCGTAGAGGTCCTTGTCCATCGGCTCGCCTGGATGGATTTTGTTCTGAATGCCGTCAAGGCCGGCCATCAGCATCGCGGTAAAGCCAAGATACGGGTTCGCCGTCGGATCCGGGAAGCGGA
Organism: Rhodobiaceae bacterium; assembly: GCA_028285165.1. Classification (GTDB taxonomy): domain Bacteria; phylum Pseudomonadota; class Alphaproteobacteria; order Rhizobiales; family JANQQB01; genus JANQQB01. The sequence continues at coordinate 48,351 of JANQQB010000142.1, read as the reverse complement.
TCTCGATACGCTTGCCTTTCGGCGACGACGTGAACGGGATCCGGCAGGATGCCGAGCGGTTGCGGGCCGAATAGGCCAGAAGGACCGGGGCCTCGTAACCCGGGACCAGACGCTTGTAGGAATTGGTCGACGGGTTGGTGAAGGCGTTGATCGCCTTGGCGTGCTTAAGGATACCGCCGATGTAATACAGGCAGGCTTCCGACAGGTCGGCGTATTGGTTGCCGGCAAAAAGCGGTTCGCCGTCCTTCCAGATTGACTGGTGGCAATGCATGCCGGTGCCGTTGTCGCCAAAGACCGGTTTCGGCATGAAGGTCGCGCTCTTGCCGTAGGCATGGGCAACCTGGTGCACGACGTACTTGTAGATCTGCAGCTTGTCGGCGTTGCGGGTCAACGTGTCGAACTTGATGCCGAGCTCGTGTTGCGCGGCGCCCACTTCGTGGTGGTGCTTTTCGACGACCACGCCCATTTCCGTCATGACCGACAGCATTTCGGAGCGATAGTCCTGGCCGGAATCGATCGGCGGAACCGGGAAGTAGCCGCCCTTGGTACGCGGACGGTGGCCCATGTTTCCGGTCTCGTACTCGGAATCCATGTTGGACGGCAGTTCCGCGGAATCGATGCGGAAGCTTGTGTTGTAGGGGTCCGACGCGAAGCGAACGTCATCGAACACGAAGAACTCTGCTTCCGGTCCGAAGAACACGGTATCGCCGACACCTGACGACTTGACGAACGCTTCGGCCTTTTTGGCCGTCATGCGCGGATCGCGGTTATAGGCCTCGCCTGACGACGGCTCCAGGATGTCGCAAAAGATTGCCATCGTGTTCTGTGCAAAGAACGGATCGATGTGCGCCGTCTCCGGATCCAGCATCAGGGTCATGTGGGATTCGTTGATGGCCTTCCAGCCGGCAATCGAAGAGCCGTCGAACATGACGCCGTCTGCGAACATGTCTTCGTCGACCGTCGAGGCGTCCATCGTGACGTGCTGCATTTTGCCGCGCGGGTCGGTGAACCGGAGATCAAGGAACTTCACGTCCTTGTCGGCAATGGTTTTCAAGACTTCACTTGCTGTGCTCATTGTGGGTTTCCCAAGTTTTGGATTTGTGTTTGCAGTTGGGGGATGAGGCTTTAGCGCCGATTGCCGGGACGGCAGCCGATACGCTGGAGTTTCAGGCGATAATGCTGAGCCATTTGACTGTCTTTCCAGCCTTGCCGGCTAGGCGCCGTTTGTCACGCCGTGCAAACGGATCACGATCATCAAGGGGTTCAACATTTTCGCCCGAAACTCTAGGATGCTGGAGGGAAGGGGAGTTTGATCAGATGGCCTCGACGCCGGTTTCACCGGTTCGAATGCGGATGACTTCCTCGACGGTGGTGACAAATATCTTGCCGTCGCCGATGCGTCCGGTCTGGGCGGCGTTTCGGATGGCATCCACGGCCTTGTCGACCATCGATTCCTCCAGAACCACCTCGACTTTCACCTTGGGGAGAAAGTCCACCACATACTCCGCACCGCGGTACAGTTCGGTGTGACCCTTCTGACGGCCGAAACCTTTTGCCTCCGTGACGGTGATGCCCTGCAGACCGACTTCCTGAAGGGCTTCCTTCACTTCGTCAAGCTTGAAGGGTTTGATAATCGCCTCAATTTTTTTCATGGCCTCCTTCCCAGGATCCTAGTGACAATTGGTAGAACTTTGCCGACGCTGCTAAGCATGGTTCGTGCCAACCGGCTGGTGGAGTTGAAAACTTTCGCATTTCGCCGCCTGCGACCGGCTCCGACGGAAGCCGTTTCGATGCGCCGCAGCATAAGGCCGCCGGTGACGGCGCGAAGCGACGCTCCAGCGGACCGCTTGCACGAGCAACGGTCTCGGACCAGACGACGGTACCGGCTTGCAATGAGGCGTTTTCGCCAAGGTCACCCTCCGATACGGCCAGGACTTTCGACACTTGATGCGCAACAAATAGGCAAATGAACAAAAATACAGCAGACAATGGGGCGTCGATGCTGGAAACCGCCCCGATGCACGCGCTGCTTACGCCGGTCGAGATGGCCAAGGCAGACGCGATGACGATCGCCGGTGGCATTCCAGGGATCGATCTGATGGAAAATGCCGGTCGGGCGATCGCCGACGAAGTCGCCAACCGCCACGCCCACGGAACACCCGTCGCTGTTTTGTGCGGACCCGGAAACAACGGCGGCGACGGGTTCGTCGCGGCCCGACTCCTTGTCGGCCGCGGATACCGGGTCCGCCTTGCCCTACTCGGATCTGTGGATCGGCTGACCGGTGACGCCGCCCTGGCCTGCCAATCCTGGAAAGGTCCTGTCGAGACGGATGGTGCCGCAATCCTTTCGGATGCCGGATGCATCATCGATGCCCTGTTCGGCGCCGGCCTTCAAAGGCCGATCGAAGGGAATGCGGCGCGCTGGATCGAAGCGATGAATGCCGGCGACGCCGAGATCGTCAGCGTCGATCTGCCAAGCGGCGTCAACGGCGAGAACGGACAAATCATGGGGATTGCCGCGAAGGCGGACCGCACGGTGACCTTCTTTCGCCGCAAACCGGGCCATTGCCTCTATCCGGGCAAGGTGCAGTGCGGTGTCATTAGATGTGTCGATATCGGCATTCCCGAACGTGTTCTGCAGTCGATCCGCCCGGCAGTTTTCGAAAACGCGCCCGGCCTATGGCAGGACAGCTGGACACCCCCCGAGCCGGACAGCCACAAATACCGGCGTGGTCATTGTATTGCTGTATCCGGACCGTTTGCTTCGACGGGTGCCATACGCCTGGCCGCCCGCGCGGCCCTGAGGGCGGGGGCCGGCCTCGTGACGATCCTGTCGCCTGGCGACGCATTGGCGGTCAATGCGGCACACACCACGGCGGTTATGACGCGCGCCTTCAAGACCGACGCGGCCTTTTGCGACAGGGTGGCGGACGAGCGGGTAGCCGCCTTGGTCATCGGCCCGGGTCTTGGGCTGACGCCGGACAAACGGCGACTGGTAGAAATTGCTCTCCAAACAGGGTCGTTTGTCGTGCTCGATGCCGATGCCCTGACCCTGTTTTCAGACAACCCGGCCGATCTGTTTTCCCGGATTGCCGATCGAGCCCCGGCGATGACCGTAATGACACCCCACGAAGGAGAGTTCGCTCGTCTCTTTCCCGATCTCGGCGGATCCGGCGACGTCTCCAAGGTGGATGGGGCCCGCGAGGCCGCGCGCCGCGCCGGCTGTGTGCTGTTGCTCAAAGGCCCGGATACGATTGTTGCGGACCCCTCGGGTCGGGCGATCATCCATCATGACTCCACGCCCTGGCTGGCGACCGCGGGTTCGGGTGATGTTCTGGCGGGAATCCTTGCCGGCCTCGGCGCCCAAAAGATAGCGGCCTTCAAGGCAGCCGCCATGGCCGCCCATGTCCATGCCGGCGCCGGTGCCGAGGCCGGACCGGGTCTGATCGCGGAGGATCTGGTCGAGGCCATTCGGCCGGTCATTGCCGGCCTCGATGCCGATCATCGCGCGCGCAAGACAAAGACCCCGCGTCGCGGCCTTTTATCCAACAACGAATAGCGCGGCAGGAGCGCCGACCGGCGCGCGACGACGGCGAACACAACGCATCACAATGGCCTGAAGCACGCGTCGGTGAGCAAACCTGATATGACGTTCTGCTAAAATGCGTATCTAAAAGGCCGCTCGTACGAAGCGCCCCGCACTATTCGAAACCGGAAACAAATCGGTCACGCAATGGCTTTCAGATTATCGATACGCAACGGTGCCGGTCGGCCCCGACCCGTTCGAGGTCGGATCCGTCGCCGCACAATGGGCCCTGCCGTAATCCCTGTGTGTCAGGCCAACGCGCGATGAAACATTTCCTGCCGAAAAGCCTGGGAACACACCTGGGAACCACGGAAGCCGAACGTCATTTGCCGCAGCGGGTGCAAACCATCCTGTATGCTCAGGAGGAACGCAGCGAACAGGTCATCGGCTGGGTGCAACTGACGCTTATCGGGATTTTCGGCATTCTCTATATCGTGTCGCCAAAACCGACCGACACGCTGATGGCCGAGTTCCAACCCGTCCCGTTCGCGCTCGCCCTCTATCTGACTTTCACCCTGGTGCGCATCTGGCTCAGCTACCATCACTATCTGCCCGGCTGGCTGCTTGTGATGTCGATGATCATCGATTTTGCGATGCTTTTCGGCCTGATCTGGACGTTTCACCTGCAATACGAACAGCCGGCAGCTTTCTATCTCAAGGTGCCGACTTTCCTCTATGTCTTCATATTCATCGCGGTACGAGCTCTGCGGTTTGACCATCGCTTTGTGCTGTCGGCTGGAGCCTTCGCCTGCATCGGTTGGCTTTTCATGCTCGGTTATGCGCTCTACGAGGCCGGCATGGACGGCGTCACCCGCAACTTCGTCGAATACCTGACCGGCAATTACGTGCTGATCGGGGCAGAGTTCGACAAGATCTTCGCGCTGCTCGCCATGACCCTGATCCTGACCTATGCCGCCTGGCGGGCCAGACGCGTCCTGGTGTCGGCGGTCCGCGAAGAGGCGGCGCACCAGGAAATCAAGCGCTTCCTTTCCGAGGGCGTCGACGAGGCCATTACCGCGGCTGAAGATGTGGTGGAGGCCGGCCAGGGCATCGAACGCGACGCTGCGATCCTCATGCTGGATATCCGCGGCTTCACGCGCCTCTCGACGCATTTTCCGCCGCGGGATGTCGTGCATCTCCTCACTGACTTTCACGCAACCGTCATTCCCGTCATCCGGGCGCATAACGGTGTTGTCGACAAGTTTCTCGGCGACGGCATCATGGCGACCTTCGGAGCCGTCACCGAATCGCGCACCGCCGCCGCGGACGCGCTCCGCGCCCTTGATGCGGTCATGGAAGCGGCCGACATCTGGCGAAGCGGCCAGACGGGACCCGTTTCAGGTTCCGACCTCGACGTGAACGGGTCCGTGGCGGCCGGACCGATCGTCTTTGCCGCGCTCGGATCCAAGACACGACTGGAATTCACAGTCATCGGCGAGGCCGCCAACATGGCGGCCAAGCTGGAAAAGCACAACAAGGTCGAAGGGGTACGGGCGCTGACGACCCGGCAGACCTTCGACATGGCGGTCGAACAGGGCTACGAGGCGCAGCGAATCGCCGAAGTCCTGCAAAATCGGCAGGTTGCCGGCACCCCCCATCCGATCGATATCGTCGTGACCTGCCGGTAGCGCAGACCTTTACGATGCACGCAGGTCCACCGGAGCTCAGGGCCAGGTGACGCCGCTATCCGGCCAGAACGGAAACGGTCCGGGAAAGCTCTCGACATAGGCCATATGCGTGACGAGCCCGTGTTCCGGTGAGTAGCAATGCATCAGAAAGGCTGGCGGTTCGAAATTGAAGGTCTGAGGGCGATCTGCGCGCAAGTCGAGCGAAACCTGATGGGCGAGGCCGGGTGCAATGGTCAGCGTGGTGCCGCCGAACGGCGCAAAGACGGTTCGATGGTCATGCCCGCAGATCACCCGCAGGATGGTGTCGTAGCGCGACAGGACAGCGGCAAGATCTTCAGAATTCCGCAATTTGCTTCGATCCATGGCCTGCAGGCCGGTGACAATCGGCGGATGGTGCAGGGCGACCAGCGTGGGCACCGATTTGTCCCGCTCGAGTTCTGTTTCGAGCCAGGCCAGTTCCGCCTCGGTCAACAGGCCGTAATGCTTGCCGTCGACCGCACTGTTGAGGCCGATCAGCCGAAGGTCTCCGACCCGCAGGCAGAATTGCAGACTGTCGCCTTCGGTTTGCCGCGCCCAGTCACAATCGGCATAGCAGCTCTTGAGCGCGGCTGATGAATCATGGTTGCCCGGAATCACCGCGTAAGGTGCCTTTAGGTCGTCCATGATCCGTCGCGCCACCTGGTATTCTTCTGCCTTGCCGTGATCGACCAGATCACCCGTGATGACGATGAAGTCAGGCTGCGGATCCAGCCGGTTCACCGCAGCCACGGCACGTTCGGCAAGCATGTTGGTTTCGACGACGCGATAGGCTGGAACGCCTTGTGCGCAGATGTGGGAATCGGAGATCTGGGCGATCAGGGTCATGAGGTTTGGACAATCCGGAATGAAGGGTCGCAGGGAAGATAAATGCAATGCATAGCAAGGCGATTCCTGATAGGCGAGGGGCTGATCGGCGTTTGTTGTGACATGGTTCCCGGTGCCCGAAGATCTCCTGAAACATACCCTTGGCAACTCCTCCGGCCTGGCCGACGTGACGCGTACGCCACAGGCGATCACGATCCTGATCGTGTTCTGTCTGCTGCTTTTCCTGCCCGGCATTACGGCCATTCCGCCGCTTGACCGGGATGAGCCGCGCTTTACCCAGGCGACCAAGCAGATGCTGGAGACCGGGGATTTTGTGGATATCCGCTTTCAGGACGAGGCACGGCACAAAAAGCCGGTCGGCATCTACTGGCTTCAGGCCGCCGCCGTTTCGGTTCTTGGCGGCGATCGGACCGACATCTGGAAGTACCGCATCGTCTCGTTTCTTGGGGCGCTTGCCGCGGTTCTGCTGACATTCTGGATGGCACGGGCATTTCTTGCGCCCGAGCCCGCATTTCTGGCGGCGCTCGGGTTCAGTGCGACCCTGCTGCTCGGAGTGGAAGCGCATATCGCCAAGACCGATGCCGCACTTCTGGCCTGTATTGTCGCCGCGCAGGGATTCCTGGCGCGGATCTGGCTGGCTCGCGCCAACACCGCATGGCCGGCAATCGGCTTCTGGGTGTTTGTCGCGCTTGGCATTCTCATCAAGGGGCCGATCGTCCTCTTGGTGAGCGGCGGCACGGTACTGGCTCTGTCGATATGGGACCGGAATGCCTCATGGCTTATGCGTCTGCGTCCTCTGACCGGCCTGGCGGTGCTTTTGTTGGTCGCCGCTCCCTGGTACATCGCGATCACCCTGAGAACGGACGGCGCATTCTTCCAGGAAGCGGTCGGTCAGGATTTCCTCGGCAAGCTGGCGACCGGACAGGAATCTCACGGCGCGCCGCCCGGCACGCACTTGGCGGTCATGCTCGCGACCTTCTGGCCCGCAGCACCATTGCTCGCGGTGTTTGTGCCCGGAATTCGAAATGCCCTTGGTACGCCCGCCATCCGCTTCGCGCTGTGTTGGGCCGTTCCGAGTTGGATTGTCTTTGAACTGACGGCAACAAAACTGCCTCATTACGTGCTGCCGATTTATCCCGCGCTGACACTCATCCTGGCGACGTTGTGGTCGCAAACCGACGAAAACTGGCGCGTCGGACGGTGGGCGCGCCTGATCGCCGGCACATGGCTGGTCGCCGTCCCGGTTGCCCTTTTCGCGGGTTCGATCGTCGTTCCGATTGTTCTGGGAAGCGACATCACATGGCTCGCGACCGTTCTGTTTGCAGGAGCGACGGGTGCGGCTGTCCTGGCAGCCCGTTCGCTTGGTCGTTCCGATGTCATGAAGTCGACTGTCCTCGGTGCGGTGACGGCGGCGTTTGTCAGCGTCGGAGCCTATGGTCTCGCTCTGCCCGGATTGTCGGCCATCTGGGTATCGTCGACCATCGTTGAAACGGCACGAGCGAATTCGGCCTGCCAACAGCCGCGGATCGCCAGTGTCGGCTGGCGCGAACCGAGCCTGATCTTCCTTGCCGGGACCGATACCGCTTTGAAACTGCCGGAAGGTGCGATAAACGAAGTCGCGCGCGGCGATTGTCTCGTCATTGCGGTCGAGAGCCGCGACCGCGACCGGTTCCTCGCGTCGGTCGCTGCATCGTCAACGTCTCTTTCGGAAATCGGCGTCGTCGAGGGGTTTGCGCTGAACGGCGGCGATCCGGTGCGTATTACGCTTTTCCAGTCAGAGGGATCAGCCCGTTAGGCGGTTATGAAAGACGTTGATCCTGGCCTCACGCTTTCGGAAACCCGCGAGCCCGCTGATCCACCGGAAAGCAAAACCTCGGCCTTTCAGCGCCTGGTCGACAATGCGCGGGCGGTAATCCGCAACGGCAATCGCAACCTGTCCAAGGTCATGGCGCTGTACCGCACCCGGTCGGCCCGTCCGTCTTCGATCCCGGCCCTGCCGCGTTCCGGCCACCGGCCGCAGGATCTGCTGGCCTATGGCCTGTTTGCTGTCGGTCTGTCGGCCATACTGCTCGATGTCGGGTCCTACAGCTGGATCAACAACGGCCTGCCGAGCCAGTATTATGTGTTCTTCTGGACCTTCACCGATTTCGGCAAGTCCCATTGGTGGCTCGTTCCGAGCGGTGTCATCGGGCTTGGAATCCTGCTTCTGGACTGGGACAGTCTCGGAAGGCGCGCCCGCGAGGCGGCCCATGTCCTGTTCGTGCAGGTCAGCTACATTTTCATTGTCGTGGCGGCAAGCGGACTGGCCGCCGTGATCCTGAAATGGGGCCTGGGGCGGGCACGGCCGAAACTGTCGCCGACGCACGGACCCGCGCATTTCGATATCCTGGCCCTCGATTCCGACTTTACCAGTTTTCCGTCCGGACATGCGACCACGGTCGGTGCAGTGGCGATGTGCCTGGCATTGCTGATTCCGACATGGGGGCGAATGATCTTCGTCCTGGCGTTCTGGCTGTCCATCAGCCGGATCATGGTAAGCGCCCATTATCCGAGCGACGTGATCGGCGGCACCTTGTTTGGCGCGGCTTTCGCCTGGTATGCGGCGCGCTATCTCGCGCGCTGCCGTATCCTCTTCAAATGCGACGCCGAAGATCGGATCCGCAAACGGTATTCCAGTTGGCGCGTTTTCAACCGGCTATTGAGATCACGACAGAAGCATTCCTGACGGCAGCACTTGACACCGCCCGCCATATAGCTAGACCAACCGGCCTTGGGCACGTTACCTCGGATGACATTCACGCGTTTGCCTCCGCTGATCCGTTGTTCCCCGTTTAGGCGCCGGCCAGCCCTTCCGATCCGAAGCCAGGACCGATTGACCGAAGGCCGTAAGGGATGCTTTCGGATGGCCGCCGAACAGGCCGATGGGTAGGGCGCTCGTATCAGGTCGATTGAAAGGTGGACAGGGCGCGCCGCGCCCGTCTTGCAGGAAGAACCGCGACGTGACGCGTGTAACAGAAAAAGACCGCCCCGATCCGCCGCCGATGCACGAAACGACGTCGCCGGACCCGAAGAACTTGCAGAGGGCACCGGGCGTGTCCGTCATCGTCCCGGCCCGGAACGAGGCGGACAATCTGAAAGTGCTGGTGCGCGAAATCCAGTCGGCGCTGTCGGCGACGGCTCACGAAATCCTGATCGTAGACGACGGGTCGGACGACCACACGGCCGACGTCCTGCGCGACCTGAAATCCGACGTCGCAGGCCTGCGCCATATCCGACATGAAATCCCCGCGGGTCAGAGCGCAGCGGTGCGCAGCGGCTTGCTGAACGCTCGCGGCGACCTGATCCTGACCATCGACGGCGACGGTGAAAACGACCCGGCTTACTTTCCAGCCATGATCGACAAGATCACCGAAGCCGGGCCCGGCACGGCGTTGATCGCCGGTCAGCGGCTTGGCAGGAAGGCGAGTTTTTCCAAACGCCTGGCCTCGACTCTCGCCAATCGCGTCCGCTCGGCTTTCCTGGGCGATGGCGTCCGGGATTCCGGCTGCGGGCTGAAATGCCTGCGCCGATCGGTCTTTCTGGATCTGCCGTATTTCGACGGCTGGCATCGCTACCTGCCGGCCCTGGTCCTGCGCGAGGGATACGGCATCGACGTCATCGACGTGGTCGACCGCCAGCGCCGCCACGGCGTTTCCAAATACGGCATCTTCGATCGCGCGCTTGTCGGGATCCTGGATCTGTGCGGAGTCTGGTGGCTGCGCCGCCGCCGCCGCCGGGTCCCGACGATCAGCGAAATCACCTTGGAGGACTAGGCCTTGCTGGCAACCCTGCTTGACTGGCTGCGGACGGTCTTTATCGACAATTTCGACTTCTGGGTCATCGTCGGCCTCGCGGCCCAGGCCATGTTCATGATGCGCTTCGTCGTCCAATGGGTGGCCAGCGAGCGGGTCGGCCGGTCGATTGTTCCGGTCGCCTTCTGGTTCTTCTCGATCGCCGGCGGGATGATGCTGCTGGTCTATTCGATTGTGCGGCAGGATCCGGTTTTCATTGCCGGCCAGTCGCTTGGGTTGATCATCTATTTCCGCAATCTCTGGCTCATCTATCGGGAAAAGCGCCGCAAGGACGACGACCGGTTGATGCCCGAGCCGGGTGACGGACCAAAACTCTGATCTGCAGATAGCCCAATAGCGGTCGCCGGCCGCGGTCCGAACGCATAACCGCTTATGCGTGTGTTCCATCTTCGTTCGCGTCAGGCCGATTCCTCAGGGGATTTTGTGCGTTTCCGACGGAGTGTCGCGGTTTTATTCCCTTGACCCAGAGGCTTTTTATGTCCTGTGATGCAACCAGCGTATTCGGAAGCGCGCTTGTCCCGCGTTCCAGGACCTTCTCGAAGGTCCGTTTACCCGGGATGGCGTTTCCGTGCGCCTTTGGAAAAATAGTCAAATAGGGTAACAGAAAAGGCTGCACCAAATGAACAAACGTTACATCCCGGCCCTTGTGGGAGCGGCAGTGGGCCTCGCCTTTGCGTCCGGCGCATCGGCAACCACGCTCGAAGAGGTCAAGGCCCGCGGAAATCTCAATTGCGGCATTTCAACCGGCTTGACCGGTTTTGCTGCAACCGACGAAGCCGGCAAATGGAAAGGCTTCGATATCGATGTCTGCCGTGCTGTCGCCGCTGCTGTGCTGGGCGATGCGGACAAGGTCGAATACACCACGACCACCGGTAAGACGCGCTTTACCGTGCTGCGGTCGGGCGAAGTCGACCTTCTCGCTCGCAACACGACGTGGACCTATTCGCGCGACGTCGATCTCCAGCTCACCTTCGTCGGCGTCAACTATTACGACGGTCAGGGTTTCATGGTGCCGAAATCGCTCGGCGTCACGAGCGCTCTGGAACTGTCCGGCGCTTCGGTCTGCATTCAGACCGGCACAACGACGGAGCTGAACCTGGCGGACTACTTCCGCACCAACAACATGGACTATGAGCCGGTTCCGATCGAGACCAACGAAGAAGCCCGCAAGGGTTATCTGGCGGGCCGTTGCGACGTCTACACGACGGACGCGTCCGGTCTTGCAGCAACCCGCGCAACCTTCGACAATCCTGCCGACCATGTCGTACTTCCGGAAATCATCTCCAAGGAGCCGCTCGGCCCGCTCGTTCGCCATGGCGACGACCAATGGGGCGACGTTGTCCGCTGGGTTCTGAACGCGCTGATCATCGCTGAAGAAAAGGGCATCACCAAAGCCAATGTCGGCACCATTGCCGGTGAGACCAAAGACCCGGAAATCAAGCGCCTGCTCGGCGTTGAAGGGGATTACGGTCAGATGTTCGGTCTGGACAATGACTGGGCTGCCAAGGCAATCGCCGCTGTCGGCAATTATGGCGAAATCTTCGAAAGCCATGTCGGTACGGAAACGCCAATCGGCCTGTCCCGCGGTCTGAACGAATTGTGGACCAAGGGCGGCATCCTCTACGCGCCGCCGTTCCGCTAGGACAATCCCGACCGGGACCTTTGGGAGGAGGTTCCGGTCTTTTTATTTGCAAGACTGTCGGAGGGCCGCCAGGCCCTCCGGCCAAGAATGTCCCGGCCCGTAATATCAAAAAGACAGAATGGGTCCGGAAAGAACACCCGTTTCAAACGGGCGCACTGTAGAGAGTCGAGGGGTTCGGACTATGGCTATTACGGCGGAAGTGCCGCACGAACCGTTTCGTTTGTCCATGCTGTGGTATGACAAGCGCTATCGGTCGAACGTCATTCAGATTCTGGTTCTTGTCGGGGTCTTGTCGTTTTTTGGATACCTGATCAATAACGCGGCCAATGCGCTTGCAGCTCAGCAGAAAACCTTCGGATTCAGTTTCCTCTTTCTGCCGGCCAGCTACGATATCAACCAGACGCTTATTCCCTATACATCGTCGGACACGCACCTCAGGGCGACGATCGTCGGTATCCTGAACACCGGCCTGGTCGCCATCGTCGGCATCTTCATTGCAACGATCCTCGGGTTCATCCTCGGTGTGCTGCGGTTGTCGAGCAACTGGCTCGTCAGTCGTCTGGTCTACTGGTATGTGGAATTCACCCGTAACGTGCCGCTGCTTCTGCAGATCCTGTTCTGGCACGGGATCTTCATCAATTCCTTTCCGCATCCTCGGGCCTATAAGGACGTCGAGGGATCGATCTTCCTGACCAACCGCGGAATCATTACGCCGAAGCCGATCATGGACGACGCGATCTGGTTCGTCGTCGCAGCCCTGGTCGCCGGGATCGTCGGCGCCGTGATCTACGCGCAACGGGCGCGCCGCAAGCAGGAGTCCACCGGGCAGATTTCTCCGGTCTTCCGCGTCGGCCTCGGTCTTGTCATCGGCCTGCCTCTGGTCGTGTATTTTGTTGCCGGGATGCCGGTCTCCTTCGACTATCCCACGTTCCGCGGCTTCAACTTCCGCGGTGGCATGACGATTTCCCCGGAACTGGCGGCTCTGACTTTCGCATTGGCGATCTACACCGCGGCCTTCATTTCCGAAAACGTTCGCGCCGGCATCCTGGCCGTTAGTCATGGCCAGACGGAAGCCGCCTTTGCCCTCGGCCTGCGACCCAACCGGACGATGAACCTGATCATCATTCCACAGGCCCTGCGGGTGATTATTCCGCCGCTGACCAGCCAATATCTGAACCTGACCAAGAATTCCTCGTTGGCGATCGCCATCGGCTACATGGACGTGGTGGCCACCCTCGGCGGCATCACGCTGATGCAGACCGGCAAGGAATTGGAGACCAACATCCTTCTCATGGCGTTCTACCTGTCCATCTCGCTCACGATCTCGATGCTGATGAACTGGTACAACCGGTCCATCGCATTCAAGGAGCGCTGAGATGACCGATGCAGCTCTGAAAGGCCCGATCTACGCCGTCGGCGAACACCCCGATCTTCCGCCGCCGCCGGGCACCACCGGGGTCGTCGGCTGGCTGAGAAACAACCTGTTCTCCGGCTGGGTGAACACGATCCTGACGATCGCAACGTTTTACCTGCTTGTCGTCAGCATTCCGCCGATCCTGCAATGGGGCATATTCGACGCAAACATCTCGGCGTCCTCGCGCGCCGAATGTGCCGAATTGTCCACCGGTGCATGCTGGGCGGTCGTGCGCGAACGGATTGCCCAATTCACCTTCGGCTTCTATCCCGAAGCCGAACGCTGGCGGCCGGTCCTCGCTTTCTTCATGCTGGTCGCGGCGATGCTGCCGATCCTTGTCGAGAAACTGCCTTACCGCAAACAGGGCCTGATCTTTGCCGCACTGTTTCCGTTTCTCGCCTATGCCGTCCTGTTCGGCGGCGCCGCGCCGACCGTTTCGGACACCCTTTGGACCTTTATTCCGGCAGCGTTGCTGATCGGTGCTGGATATGCCGTTCGAACCACACCGGTGGCCTGGCTCGGCGGTACGTTGTTCTGGATCGGGGTCGTATGGGGCGTGATCGGCGCCATCCTGCTTGCCGGCGGCCTTCTGTTCGAACCGGTCAAGACCCGAGACGTCGGCGGATTCCTCCTGACCCTTGTCATCGGTCTTACCGGCATCACGGTGTCGCTGCCGATCGGTGTCGTTCTGGCCCTGGGCCGGCGCTCCGACATGCTGATCGTGCGCTGGGTCTGTACCGGCTTCATCGAATTCATTCGCGGCGTGCCGCTGATCACGCTTCTGTTCGTCGCCTCGACCATGCTGAACTACTTCCTGCCGCCAGAGGTCGAATTCGACCTGTTGCTGCGGGTTTTGATCATGGTCACGCTGTTTGCCTCAGCCTATATGGCCGAGGTGATCCGCGGTGGCTTGCAGGCTATTCCACGCGGTCAGTACGAAGCCGCCGATGCGATGGGTCTGCAATACTGGCAGAGCATGCGCCTGATTATCCTGCCGCAGGCGCTCAAGATCTCGATCCCAGGGATCGTGAACACCTTCATCGGCCTCTTCAAGGACACCACCCTGGTCTACGTGATCGGCATGCTCGATCCGCTCGGCATATCCCGGCCCGTCTTGGCCGACGCCGCCTGGCAGGGGCTTTCGACGGAGATCTATATCTTCCTCGCCATTTTCTACTTTATCAGCTGCTTCCTGATGTCGCGTTACTCGCTCTATCTGGAAAGAAAGCTGCACACCGGACACAAACGATAAGCACAATCGGGGAATTACGATGAGTGAGAACGTAGTCACAGCTTCCGACCTCTCCGCCGATCGGTCGAAGATGCAAATTTCGGAAACCGATGTCGCGATCGACATCGACGGTATGCACAAATGGTATGGCGACTTCCACGTCCTGAAGGACATCAATCTGCGGGTGATGCGCGGCGAACGGATCGTCGTGTGCGGCCCGTCCGGGTCCGGCAAGTCGACGATGATCCGCTGCATCAACCGGTTGGAAGAACATCAGCGCGGTTCCATCGTGGTCGACGGCATCGAACTGACCAACGATCTCAAGCGGATCGACGAAATCCGTCGTGAGGTCGGCATGGTGTTTCAGCACTTCAACCTGTTCCCGCACCTCACCATCCTGGAAAACTGCACGCTGGCGCCGATCTGGGTCCGCAACATGCCCAAAAAGGAAGCCGAGGAAGTCGCGATGCATTACCTGGAACGGGTGAAGATCCCCGAACAGGCGCTGAAATATCCCGGTCAATTGTCCGGCGGTCAGCAGCAGCGCGTGGCGATCGCCCGCTCGCTGTGCATGAGCCCGCGCATCATGCTGTTCGACGAACCCACCTCCGCGCTTGACCCGGAAATGATCAAGGAAGTGCTGGAAGTGATGGTCGGCCTCGCGGAAGAGGGCATGACCATGCTGTGCGTCACCCACGAAATGGGCTTTGCCCGTCAGGTCGCCAACCGGGTGATCTTCATGGACGCCGGCCAAATCATTGAAGAGAATGAACCGGAAGCGTTCTTCACCAATCCGGAACACGAACGCACGAAACTGTTCCTCAGCCAGATCCTGCACTGAGCAGGTAAGGCTCGCCTTTCACGGCTCCGCCGCATTCGGAGGACCGGATCGTCCGGTTCGGTCTTCGCCTGCGGAGTCCGGTCAAGCATTCATGCCAGCATAGACGAGATGGCTTGTGCCAGCACGATTTCGGTCGTATTAATATGATAAAAATTGTCATATTAAACGCCAATCAGCGCTGTCGAGCCCGATGGAACAAAACAATGATTTGGATGCTGGATTTGCTCGTGCTGGCACAGACGTTGATCGCACGCTGAACGTTCGAAATTCCTTGTCCGACCACGGGCGGCAACCCGTCTGTAAGTATCCGACAGATGTCACCGCCGCTACGGTCCGCAACCTCGGTAAGTCGGTCAAGGTCAAGAGGCTAAAGGTAGCCGGTGGATCCGCGGAGACGCTTGCGAGCGGGCGTATCAGAGTCATCAATCCGACCGAAGATATCGCGATCATGATGGGAAGGCTCGCCGGCCAGCGGGCTTACGATGCGTTGATCGCCGGCGAACTTGGATTGTCCGTGGAGATTCGACTGAATGGAATCTCTCACGCGCGCGAGGTTCTGGGAACTGGACGCGAAAGCCTGCTCAAACCCGGGGATCTTCAAATCACGGGATCGAGCTTTCGCACACAATGGGCTGTGACCGCAAAGCCCCAACATCTCTTCGAGGCCGTCGCCGTTCGATACTCCGCACGTTATCTAGAGAGCGTCTCGGAACGCGTACCAGAGCTTGTATCATGGGCACTGTCGACGATTTCAATGAACCGGCAGGTGGTGCTGAGCGCTCCCGCCGATTTAACCGGTCTAGCGGAACGCATGCTTGCTACCAGCGTCGATGATGCGGACAACAGCCTCTTGATGGAGGCCTACGCGATGCAGATTCTGGTCGCTGTATGGCACCGTGCAATCGGCAGGGGAACGAGCTCGGCAAGCACCACGGAAGAGAACGAGATCGTTTCCCACGCTCTTCAGGTTATCCGGGCTAACCCGACGGCTAGCCTCACGATTGCCGAGATTGCAAAAGCCTGCCGCGTGAGCGCATCTCGGCTCAAGACCCTATTCCAGAAATCCCACCCAACATCTATCGGCGCCGAAATAATCAACGTTCGCATGTCGATGGCGGCACAAATGATCGGCGACGGCGTAACAATCTCAAAAGCGGCAGAAACCCTTGGATACCGTTCTCCAGAAGCATTTTCGCGTGCGGTGAGACAGCATTTCGGGCGCCCGCCGCGCGACCTTCAACCTCCCTGATCTGCCAGATTTTGTGTCCGATGTGACAGGTCCGATCCCTCGACAATTCGATGAAGCCAATGCGATCCCTTGGTCGTCCTGATCGAATAGTTTTGGTAGGTAAATCAAGTGGAAATCGTGGGGTTTCGGACTTCGGTCTATGGAATGTGTTTTGTTCTTGGTGCCGCGGCAGCGCCGCCCGCATCGGCCCAGCAAGCCGGAGTCACGGTGCTCGATCCGATCGTTGTCACTGGGGAACGTCAGCCACGGCAATTGTCTGAGACCTATGTCGGTGCCTCGATCATCACCGAGGACGGCATAGAACAGAATCCGCAAGCTCACATCAACGATGTCCTACGAACCACTCCGAACCTGTTTGTCGAGGGCAAAAGCGAATTGCCCTCCATCAGAGGGGTTCAAGGGGGAGGGGCCGGCGGCCTTGTTTCGGCCGGTCTGACCGGCGCCTTGCCGCGCCTTTCAGTGATCGTCGATGGCGTTACCCGACCGGCTGTGCTGCCGAATTCGAGTGCCACGTCTCTTTGGGATACACGACAGGTCGAAGTGCTCCGCGGTCCGCAGACGCTGTTGCGCGGACGATCGGGTCTGGCCGGGGCGATCATCGTGGACACCAACGATCCGTCATTTCAACCCGAAGCCGCAATACAAGCCGGTATTGAATTTGACGAATTTCATGGTCCGGACCTTTTCCTGAACGGTATGGTCTCCGGTCCGTTGTCGGATGTCGTTGCCGGACGCCTGGCCTTTGAGTTGAAGGACGGTGCCGACCCGCGGCGGGCAACCGACGTCGACGACGACTGGATCACCGAGTATGACAATGTGCGGGTTCGCACAAAACTGCTTGGCAATTTCGACACCGCGCTTGGTACGGTCACGGCAAATGTGCTTGCCGAACACCAGGCCGGCCAGACCCCGCAGACGCGCAATACGGTCCAGGGCCCGGTGCTCACCGGACGCCCGCTCAGTGATCGGATCCTCGTCAACGCGGCCGCCGGTCCGCTCGGCATTCCGGCTCGCACCTTCAATACGCGGGCGACAACCCTGGCCCTAGATACTTCGCTCGATCTGGGACACAGCACGCTGCAATCAATCAGCAGCTATACCGGCGATGATTACGAGAGTATTTCCGGTCAGGTCTATCAGTTTCCGTTCGATGTCGAGGAAGACATCTTTGTCCAGGAATTCCTTTATGAATTCGGGCCGGATCAGCGCGTTCGCGCTCGACAATTCGCCGGATTGCTCGGCCTGGCTTTTGAGAAACGCGCGCAGACAACTGAAATCTCCGGTCTTTTCAGGTTTCAAAGCGATGTTGAAACTGCATCCCAGTCCGCCTTCGCCGATCTTCGCTATGGTCTGACGGACGGTTTGACAGTCTTCGGGGGCGCCCGACTTCAACGGTACGCCGATTCACGGATACAGGTGAGCGCCGCGGGACCGATCGCCGGGCAACAACGGTTCTTCGAGATTGAATACGCGTTCCTGCCCAGCCTCGGCATTGCCTATCACTTTGACGAAGACCGCGTTTTGAGTGTGTCGGGCCGGCGCGGCTACAATCCGGGCGGATCGTCAGTGAACATTTTCACCGGCGCGCCGTATCAATATGAAAGCGAAACGGTATCGACGTTTGAATCGACATACCGCCACACCGCTCTGGGCGGTCGTCTGAATGTCGGCGCGACAGCTTTTTACAATCTCTTCGACGACCCTCAGTTCTACGCCGAACTGGTGCCGGGAAACCGAGCGTCCCTGCAGGTGGTGAACCAGCAAAAGGGTGTGTCGTACGGTATTGAATTCGATGCGTCCTGGAAAGTGAACGAGCATCTGCAGCTTACCGGATCGCTGGGATTGCTCGACACCGAGATCACGGAAGCAAGCGCCATTACACCGACGATCGAAGGCAACACCTTTGGACAGGATCCCAACCTGACCGCCTCGCTCGGCGCCGTGCTTCGGATCAACGACTATCTGAGCGTTGACGGCAGGGTCACATATCGCGGCGAATCCTTCAACGATTTCAACAATATTGCTGCGGACAAGGTGGGCGATTACACGATTGTCGATCTTGGTGTGACGACGGAATATCGCAATTTCAAGCTACGCGGATATGTCAACAACCTGTTCGACGAAACCGGTGTGACGCGGTTCATTTCAAACCAGCAATACGCCGATGTCACAGACCCGCTGACCGCCGGTTTGACGATTACGGCGCGCTGGTAGGAACGGATCGTGCAACGGACGTCCTTGAACACGGTCCTTATTACGATCGGTGCGCTGGCATTCGCGCAGGCCATTCTTGGACAGTTCGTCGTGCAGGGTGTTCCGCTTTTCCTGCGCGATGCGGGACTACCATCGGAACAGATCGGTCTGGTCTATCTCGCGGGCATTCCGTTCACGCTGCCGTTTCTATGGGCACCTCTTATCGATCGATACGGTTCCGTTCAGTTCGGAAAGTTCGGCGGGTGGATTCTCGGCAGCCAATTGGCTGCCTGCGCCATGATCGCCTTGCTCGTACCTCTGCAACCGGCTGAGAACCTTATCCTGACGGTGGCGCTACTGTTCCTCCTAATGGTTGCCGTCGGCACTCAAAAGACCGCGGGCGGCGGTTTCATGATCGAAGCCCTGCAGGCCTCCGAGTTCGCGAAAGGCGCATCTGTCCAGGCCGGATCGGCCGCGGCAGCCGGTCTCGTTCTGGGCGCAGGCGTGATCTATGTGCTTGGGGATGTCGGATGGGCACCGGTCGTGTTGGCAATCCTGACGGTATCCGGAGTGATGTTCTTTGCCTTGATGCCGGTTTTCCGCCGACAGCGTGACGCGTGGAGCCCGGGCGGCCGGCGTCGGTTTTGGACCCAATTGTCGATCTTTACCAGAAGCGACACGCGACGCCTCTTCGCCCTGTCGCTCCTGGTGAACGCTGCGATGATTGTCCCCTACAGCATGAAAGCGCTTCTGCTCATCGATGCCGGATTTTCGGTTTCGCAGGGCGGCCTGATCGGCATCCTGTTCGCGAACGCCGCCGGCATTGTCGGCGCTTTCGCCATCCGCCCGCTTATCGAACGGTTCGGCGCCATGCGCATGAAAGCGCTCACCGGCTTGCTCATCGCCAGCGTCATGGCCGCATGCGGGCTCATGTCGGTCGACACCGTTGAGCCATCCGTTGCGGTCTTCATGGTGATCTTTTCAAGCGCAGTCGTCTTTGCGGGCTTTACCACAAGTCGGGCCCTCCTGATGCCGCGGTGCCGGGGTGAAAGCAAAGCGACCGAATTGGCGAGCTTTGCCAGCCTCGAAGCCGTTTGCATCTTGCTGATCGCCGGTCTGTCCGCAGCCCTCTTGGACACATTGGGGATGACGCCTCTCTTGCTCACCGGTGCTGCCATTTCCGCCATCGGCTCCTATTGGGCTTGGTGCTCCATTGCCGAATTCGACATCTCATCCGAGCCCTTGGAGGCCAGCCCATGACCGCCGAAGCGAAGGCAAATGTCACACTTGCCAAGCCGAGCGAAGCGTTTCGCGCCTTTTGTTCTCATCTTGAAGAGCACGGTATACCGGCCGAGCCATCCGCCGGGTCCGGTGTTGTCTTCCGATACGATGGCTTCGAAGTGCACATCGCAGAGCGACCGGATTCCCTCGGTTTTGTTGTACGGGCACCGAGCCCCAATATCTTGTACTTCGTAAAGGAGGCGGTCGTTCAGCACCTGTCGGAAACTGAGCCGGACGCCGCCTTGGCCCTGCGATGGTCGGACGGCGGCGCCGCAGCCCGTCCGCCGAACTTTCAGCTGGCGACTGTCGAGAGCTGCGAACCGGTCCACGACATGATGATCCGCCTGCGGCTGCAGGTCGATGATTGTGCCGCCTTGGGCACCGACGGGTTGCACATCAAGCTGATGATTCCCTCGGATGCTGCAAGGGAACCGGTTTGGCCCGCCGTTGCAAAGAACGGGACGACTGCCTGGCCCCAGGGACCAGATAAGCTCCATGTTCGTTACTACACGATCCGATCTTTCGACCTTGTCCGGAAAACAGTGACAATAGATGTCGTTCGCCACTACGGTGGCAAGATCGCAGAATGGGCATCGACTGCCAGGAAAGGTGCCTCACTCGGGTTGATGGGCCCTGGGGGCGGCGGAATTCCCGAGACGACCGGGTGCCTATTCCTGGCAGGTGATTATACCGCATTGCCAGCGATTGCGCGGATCCTGGAAGCGCTGCCTGAAAACGCTGCAGGGACCGTTCTTGTCACGGCAAGTCAACCTGGTTCCGGACGGCAATACCTTCCCGAAACATCCCTCACGGTCCGCGAGGTCGATGGCGGCAGCCTCTATGCCGAAGCGTCGCGCCTTGTCAGCGCGGAATCCAACGTCCAGTACGCCTGGTTCGGAGGTGAGTTTGACGAAGCTCAATCGATGCGCAGGCTCTTCAAGCAGGAACTCGGGCTCGACAAAGACCATCAATTGTCTGTTGCATATTGGCGGCGCGGTAAAGAAACGGATGCCAGCCTTGGCGAACATGACGATTGAATTCAACGGCGACCGGAAAGGGCAAATGACATCGCGTCTGGCATAAGGCGCATCATGCCCAGTTTGATTTCTCTGCGACGAAGTTTTTTGTCAGGCATCCGCATTCGCCCGAATTGTCCGGCGCTTGTTGAAATCCTAGGTTGGCTGACCCGGCCGCGCGGGATCCGAGCGGCCGAGATCTCGCAAGGGTGGGGCGGGACTAACGGAGCAAGAGGACGTGGGATCCGCGATTTCTGCCGGTCCCAGTCGGTTCCGACTCGACTGCCAGCTGGATATCGAATGTCGGCGTATCTTTTTTCAATCGCGTTTCTGGCGACCTTCTATCTCCTGGTCGCGCTGTCCTATTCGGCGCGAATTTTTGGGCTGAAGGCGCGGAACCGGCGGCGGCTTGTTGCCTGGGGCGCTCGGGGCAGCGCCAATTGGTGGCATCAGGCGGTGTTCTCGGCATTTCGGGCGACGATTCTTATCATATGCCTCCTGAGAGTGCCGTGTCCGGAAACCGTTGACCGATACGCGGGGACGCTCAGCGTTGGCGATCCGGTCATTCTTGCGGGCATCGTCTTGTTGTGCCTGTCGTTTTCCTGGATCGCCTATGTTCACGCCTATATGGACAGCGTCTGGCAGTCCGGCGTGGGGACGTCGACGCGACCTCCCTTGCTTACGGCAGGTCCTTTCGCGTGGAGCCGCAATCCGATGTTCATCGGAATTCTGACGGGTCAGATCGGTTTTTTCCTCGCGTGGCCGAGCCTGTTCACGGCCACATGCCTCGTCATCGGGGCGACCGTCATCGTCCGCCAGGCCAGGGTAGAGGAAAAGGCTTTGCTGTCGGCGTTCGGCTCGGAATATGAGGCCTACCGGGCCCGTGTCCCACGCTGGCTCCGCCCGCTGTCCAGGGGCAAGCGACGGTCTCAGGCCTCGCCGATGGAAACCGGCGTATCGTCGCGCCCGCCCCATTCGGTCCAGGATCCGTCGTAGAGGCTAAGCCGGCGATGTCCGAGCGTGGTCAGCGCCAGGGTCAGGATAGCGGCCGAGATTCCGGACCCGCAGGTTGTAACGATCGGCTTGCCGGACACAACGCCGGCCTTTGCAAAGGCCTCCCGCAGGTCGGCTTCCGGCCGAAGCTGCCCATCCTGAAGCAAACTGGCATAGTGCACGTTAAGGCTGCCTGGAATGTGGCCGGACCGCATGCCCGCACGCGGCTCCGGTTCGCTGCCAGAAAAGCGGCCGGCTGAGCGGGCGTCGACGATCTGGTGCCCGCCGCTGTTCACCGCTTTCAGCATGTCCGCCCGGTCAGCGACGGACCCGTGATCGAGCCGCGCGCTGAAATGCCGCTCCGGTCGCACGACCGGTTCATCGTCGACCGGCCGTCCCTCGCGCATCCATTTGGGCAGGCCACCGTCAAGAACGGCAACATCCCGCACGCCCATCGTCTTGAAGGCCCACCAGACACGCGGTGCGGAAAACACGCCTTTCCCGTCATAGACAACGATGCGTTGGCCGTCGCCGATGCCGAGCCGGCGCATCGCGCTGGAGAACGCGACCGGGGAGGGCATCATGTGCGGCAGGTCCGATGCGGTGTCGGCGATTGTGTCGATGTCGAAATAGACGGCACCCGGAATATGCGTGTCGACATATTCCGCCTTCGGATCCCGTTCCTCCTGCGGCAGATACCAGGACCCATCGACCACAACCAGATCGGGCTGGCTCAGATGGGCGTGCAACCAGTCCGTGGATACCAGGTTCTGCGCACGAAGGTCGGACATGGTTCAGGCATCCTTTGTTTGATCAGTCTTCTGCGAACCGGATGCGGACGCGTCGGTTTTGCTTGCCCTTCTTTTCGATCTTGGAGACCGTGATCGGGCCAATCTCGGCAGTCGACTTCACATGCGTGCCGCCGCACGGCTGCAGGTCGACATCCGCAATGCGCACCAACCGCACACGGCCGCTCCCGCGCGGCGGGCTGACGCTCATGGTTCGCACCAGGTCCGGATTGGCGTCGAGTTCCGCATCGGTGATCCATTCCTGCGTTACGGGATGGTCGGCGGCAATCAGGGCGTTGAGTTTCTCCGTCAGCGCATCCTTGTCCAGGCCGGCTTCGGGAATGTCGAAATCGAGCCGGCTTTCTTCGGCGCCGATCTGGCCCCCGGTGACCGCATAGGGCAAGGCAGAACACAGAAGGTGGAGTGCGGTGTGCATGCGCATGTGCCGATACCGGCGGGTCCAGTCCACATGGCACGTTATCGTTTCGCCCGCTTCGGGCAACGGCGTCGGATCGGTCGGAACGTGCACGATTTCAGATTTCGACACGCCGAAGACGGTCGCGCCGATGGCAATCCGGCTGCCGTCCGCCCGCTCCAGCATGCCGATGTCGCCGGGCTGCCCGCCGCCTGTCGCATAAAAATTTGTCCGGTCGAGCAAAACGCCGCCACGATCGTTGATGCCGAGCACCCGGGCTTCGCAAACGGTCAGATAGGCATCGTCCTGAAACAGGGGATCGGTTTCGACGCTCATTGGTCCTCCTCGACGAAAGGAGCTTCGATCGGACTTCTTGCCGACATCCATTCCGGAAGGGGCAGGCCTTTCGAGCGCAGGAACGTCGGATTAAAGAGTTTCGACTGGTACCGCGATCCGTAATCGCACAGGATCGTCACGATGGTATGACCCGGCCCGAGATCCCGCGCCATACGCACCGCGCCGGCGATATTGATGCCGGACGAACCGCCGAGACACAAGCCTTCCTCCTGCACGAGATCGAAGACATAGGGCAGGGCTTCTTCATCGGAAATCTGGTAGGGGAAATCGACAGGCGCGCCTTCGAGGTTGGCCGTAATGCGCCCCTGACCGATGCCTTCGGTAATCGATGATCCTTCCGACTTCAGTTCGCCGTGAACGTAGTAATTATAGATCGCGGCACCCATCGGATCCGCCAGACCGATCTTGACGTCGGCATTGATGGATTTCAGGCCCATTCCGACCCCGGCAAGCGTCCCGCCGGTTCCCACCGCGCAGATGAAACCGTCGATCTTGCCGTTCGTCTGGTTCCACAATTCCGGCGCGGTGTTGTCGATATGGCCTTGGCGGTTGGCAACATTGTCGAACTGGTTCGCCCAGATCGCACCTTTATCGTGTTCGCTGTTCAGTTTCTCGGCGAGCCGGCCCGATACCTTGATGTAATTGTTGGGGTTTCTGTAAGGCACGGCCGGAACCTCAATGAGTTCGGCGCCGCCAAGCCTTAAAGCGTCCTTCTTTTCCTGCGTCTGCGTATTCGGGATGACGATCACGGTCCGGAAGCCCATGGACTTTCCGATCACCGTCAATCCGATACCGGTATTGCCGGCCGTGCCCTCGACGATGATGCCGCCGGGCCTTAACCGTCCCGACTTGACCGCGTCCTTGATGATGAACAGAGCGGCACGGTCCTTTACGGATTGGCCTGGATTCATGAACTCCGCCTTGCCGAGAATTTCGCACCCGGTCATGTCGGACACTTTGTTCAGGCGGATAAGCGGCGTATTGCCGACGGCTTCACGTACAGAGGGAAAGATGGACATGGGATAGACGTTTTCTTTTGCGCCTGCAGAGAGCGGCTGCTTGTAGGGGAATGCCACAGCACTGACATAGGGGAAAACGTTTGAATTGCAAAGGGTTCGCATTCCACGATGCGCCCGCGCGGAGAACATCCGTTCCGCCGCTCTTCCGATTGAAGGCATGCACTATGCGCCAGCGCGATTGCCAGAGCATCGGCGAAACGGGACTCTCAGATCGCGAACCCGTCGTCCATCCCGTCTGATTTCGGTGCCAGCGACGCCTGGCCCGCATTCAGCGTAAAGATCTTCTTTTGCCCGAACCCTTTGATGTCGGCCGATCCGGCATCGGTGATGCGGAAGTCGTTTTTCACCAGGTCGACCATATCTTCGCACAATGTGATCATCATCGGCTCACACAGACTTTCCATGCGCGCGGCCAGGTTCACCCCCGGCCCGAATATGTCATAGACATATTTCTGGACGCCGATGATCGAGCCGATAACGACACCGGAATTGATGCCGATCCGGCATTCCCAATGGCGCGAATGCGCCGCATTGCGGCGCTGCAGATAGCGCCGGATCAGGACAGCCAGCTTCGCGATGTTGACGGCGTGATCCGGCGTGAAATCGGGAATTCCGGAAACTGCCATGTAGGAATCGCCGGCGGTCTTGATGCGTTCGCACCCGAACTGCTCGGCGATCCGATCGAAGGCGGTGAACATGTCGTTCAGTTCGGAAACGATCGCGCCCGGATCGCGAGCGATCGCCATGTCGGTGAAACCGACGAAGTCCATCAGCAGGATCGACGCTTCGTCGTAGCGTTGCGGGGTCGTGACGCCGAATTCCTTCAGCTCTTCATAGACCTGCTTCGGCATGACGTTTAGGAGCAACTTCTCGACACGCTCCTTCTCACGCTGCAGCGTGCGGTTCTGTTTCTCCACCATCTTGGAATAGGATTCGATCATGTATTCCAGTTCCTTGATTTTGGAGATGTTCTGAAACTCCAGCATCAGGACCGGATTGCCGTCATATTGATGGCGTGAAATCGTCAATTTCAGTGAGATCGGCCGGCGTTTCGGCTGTACCGTCGTCTCGAATGTTGCGACGCCCTTTTCGTCGAGGCGCTTGAAAAGTTTTTCTTCGTCGAGGTCTTCGATGAAGTCGCGCAGTGAGCGGGCAACTCCGACCGTGCCGGGATACCATTCGAGAAACCGTCGGTTGCCGAACACCAGATCGCCCGAGCCGTCGGCCAGGATCGCGAGGCCAACATCGATCGATTCCAGGAGCATCTGGTTGAATCTGTCGAGGTTCATGTCGCCTATCCGAACCTCGCTGCGTCAGGCCGAGACGATGTAGGACGTCCGTCCCCTTATTTCACCGACGAGATGATCGACATCCGTCGCATCCAGACCGAATTCCTCCAGCGTCTCTTCCAGGAGGTCGATCATTTCGTCCATGGCGTCCTTATCGATAGCCAGGCCGGCATGAATGCGCTCCAATTGTTCATTCGTATAGCTTGCCGGTCCTCCCATAACGGAACTGATGAACTTCGTCTGATGATCGATCAGGGCCGGCAGGTCGACATGCTCGAAATACTTGCCGATCGTATCGGAGTCCAACGCCTTATCGTAAAACGACAACACGATCTTGCTGACGGCCGCAAATCCGCCGTATCGGTCGAACATAGTTTGCGACATGCGCCCTCACTGCAAGAAAAACGGTAGGGAAAACAGCCGTTAGCCAAGACCGGACTTTATGGGAGAGCCCGGTAAAGTGCAATTGCATGATTGCGCTTGATTGCCGGAAAGCCCGGCAATTCGTTCTCCCGCAGCGAACCGACGGTCCGGATCAGCGCCGAGCGAAGATCATCTGCCGGACATCGATGTTTCCAGCCCGGAATCCCGCTTCGCAATAATGCAGATAGAACTGCCAGAGCTTCTTGAACCGTTCGTCGAAGCCGAGCGGTTTGATCGCCGGCCAATTGCCGTCGAAACGGCGTCGCCACTCCGAAAGCGTACGCGCATAATCCAGGCCGAAAATCGTCTGGTCAGTCAGAGACATGCCGACCTTCTCGCCGAGATCGCGCATGATTGACGGCGTGGGCAACATGCCGCCGGGGAAGATATAGCGCTGAATGAAGTCCGGTTTGGTGCGATAGGACTCGAACATGCGATCCTGGATAGCGATGACCTGAAGACCGGCAAGGCCGTCGTCCTTCAGGCAATTGCGCATCTTGTCGAAAAACACCGGCCAGTATTTTTCGCCCACAGCCTCGAACATCTCGATCGAGACGATCCGGTCATATTGCCCGGTTTCGTGGCGATAATCCTGAAACTTGATCGTCACCTTTTCATTCAGCCCGGCTTCGTGAATGCGTTTTCGGGCAAAGTCGTATTGCTCGCGCGAAATCGTCAGTCCCGTCACCGAACAGCCGATCTCACGCGCCGCGTATTCGGCAAAGCCGCCCCAGCCGCAGCCGATTTCGAGAACCTCGTCGCCGGCACCGATCCGGACATCCTCCGCAAGCTTGCGATACTTGTTCGTCTGGGCGGCGGTAAGATCCTCGCTGTCGCCTCCGAAATAGGCGGACGAATAGGTCATCGAGGAATCGAGCCACTTTTCGTAGAACGCGTTTCCAAGATCGTAATGGGCCGAAATGTTGCGTTTCGATCCGGACGGCGTGTTGCGGTTGAGCCAGTGGCGGAAACGCAGAAGCATTCGGGCAATCGGATTGCCCCGAGCCCGTTTCATGATCGTGTGGTGGTTGCGGACAATGACCTCCAGCAGAAGCGTGACATCCGGGCTCGACCACTCGCCGGCCATGAAGGCCTCGCCCAGTCCCACGTCGGACGCTTTCAGGACCCGGCCGATCGCGGCATAATCGTGAATATGGAGTTTGCCATGCGGTCCGGGTTGCGACCCTTCAATGCGAAAGGTCCGGTCGTCAGGCAGCGTAATGTCCAGCGACCCGAATTCGATGCTGGTCGCGATCTTTAGCATGGCACGTGCCGCGACCGGGACCCCCTTGAAGGCACGCGATCCGGTATCGGACCGAAGCAGGATGGGGGATGTCAAGGGGACCGAGTTCATGTGAGCCTCTTTCTGCACTGACTGATAAGCGGCGTTCTCCAGCATAGTGAGGGGCCACGCGGATCAGTATATAGAGCCGTATAAGTGCTTGTAAAGCATTGGAAATACGGACAATTGACGGAATGCGACGAGCTGTTTCGCGGTGTTTTGGACATTAGCCGGATTAGGTAATCCGGCACGGAGGGCGGGACGGGCACGTCAAGCGGACAGTGCCGGGGAGTCGGCGGATTTCATGGACTGGTATGCATCGAGCGCGGCCTGTCGGGCGCTGCGGTGGTCGACGATCGGACGGGGGTAGGTCTCGCCGAGACGGATGCCGGCGGCATCAAGCACGGCGGCCGGCGCTTCCCACGGTTTGTGCAGCCATTTGCGGTCAAGACGAGCAAGTTCCGGCACGTGGCTCCGAATGTAGAGGCCTTCCGGATCGAATTTTTCTCCCTGAAGGATCGGATTGAAGATCCGGAAATACGGCGCTGCATCGGCACCCGAACCGGCAACCCATTGCCAGCTGGCAGCGTTGCTGGCCGGATCCGCGTCGACAAGCGTATCCCAGAACCAGTCTTCGCCGCGCCGCCAGTCGATCAGCAGGTGCTTGGTCAGGAAGGACGCTGTGATCATGCGCACGCGGTTGTGCATCCAGCCGAACCGCCACAACTCGCGCATGCCGGCGTCGACGATCGGGTATCCGGTTTGGCCGCGCTGCCAGGCTTTCAGATGCCCCGCGTCGTCGCCCCATGGAAACGCGTCGAATGTCGCCGCATAGTTTTTCGTCGCCAGATCGGGATTGTAATACAGCAGATGATAGGAAAACTCGCGCCAGGCAATCTCCGACAAAAACGTCTGTGCCGAAGCGGCCGAGGCTTTTGAGCGGGTCGCCGCGCGCGTTTCGTGCCAGATCATACGCGGAGAGATCTCGCCGAACCGCAGATGCGGCGACAGGCGCGATGTTCCGGATTGTCCCGGCAGATCGCGCCGGTCGGAATACCCGGCCACCGCTGACGACAAGAAAGCACCCAGGCGTTCTGTTGCGCCGGCTTCGCCGGGCGTCCACACATCGGAAAATGCGTCGGCCCAGTCCCGCGCCGGCGTCAGATCCAGGTCTTCGATCGCGAGGCTGTCGACCGACGCGTCGAACGGCGTCAGCGCATCGGGTGCTGGATAGGGATCAGCGATATCATCACGAACCGACAGCGTTCGCCAGAACGGGGTGAACACGCGGAACGGTCCGCCTGACTTTGTTTTCATGTCCCACGGTTCGACCAGGAGGTGGGCCTTGAAACTGCGAACAATGAGGCCCGCCTCGGAGAACCGGGTTTTGAGGGCAGTGTCAGCTTCGATGCCGGCTGCATCATATCGCCGGTTCCAGACAATGCTTTCAGCACCGGTCTCCGCGATGAGATCGGAGAGGGTTTCACCGGCCGGTCCGCGGCGCAGGCAAAGGGCCAGGCCGCGGCTCGCCAACGTCTCCTTCAGGGCATGGAGGCTGTGGTGCAGCCACCACTTTGCGGCTCCCCCGTCAGGACGCTGGTTTGTGTCCGTCTCATGGATGTAAACCGGAAGGATCGGGCGCCCGGTTTCTGCGGCAAAGGTCAGGGCCGGGTTGTCCGCCAATCGCAGATCCCTGCGAAACCAGACGAGGATGGGGGCGGCGACTTTGGCCATGCCGGATTGATCCTGCCATTGCAATAGGTTGTAGCGATACGCCTGGACCGCCGCGGCGGATCAGGGTCCCGATCGACAATGTCCGATTGTTGGCACGAAATGCCGTGGCGTTCAGAACGGACCGAGCACCCATCGCGGCACGCGCATGCAATAGGCCTGCCATTGCGGACCGAAAACGGCGCGCATATGGGCCTCCTCCCTGGCAATGCCCAGGACCGAGATGGTGGCAACGCAAAACAAGCAGGCAAGCAGAAACCAAAGGCTTGTCAGAATGCCCGCGAGGCCCAACAGGAGAACGGCTTCGCCGAGATAGATCGGATTGCGGGAAAACGCGAACGGTCCCGTCGTCACGAGCTGCGTGGCAGCTCGGTTCGGCAATATGTTCGCATTGCGCCGCGCCATCGTCGCAAGGGCCCAACCCATCAGGCCGCAGCCCGTTGCCGCCAACGCAAACCCGCCGAAGCGGACCGGCCCGATCAGAGATTCCGGCACCTGGAACGGTGTTCCGACGGCGGTTTCCAGCGCCAGAGCGCCGAAAAACGCACTGAAAAAGAGGATTGGTGGCCAGGGTATCGCGTTCGGCCGTTCCTTGATCCCGTCTCTCACACCGCCGCTCCTGTGCGCACATTGCCCTTGTTGCATGACCGCGACCGGTCGATACGATCGCATTGTGTTCGTGCGATGATGATCGGCGGTGCGACGTCGATTTCAGGGCAATTCTATCGGCGATGTGGGTTCGTCGTCACCAATTTCCAGTTTCCGCTGCGCGATATACGCGTCAAGCGCCTCGACCCGACCGGGATCGATCGCCGGAGCCTCAAACGCCTCCAGCGCCGCCTGCCACAACGCCGTGGCCCGCTCCGTGCCGTCCTTGCCGCCGGCCTGTTGCCAGTTTTCGTTGTTCTGCCAGTCGCTGACAATCGGTTCGTAGAACGCATCGCGATAGCGTTCCAGCGTGTGCGGGCTGCCGAAGAAGTGCCCGCCCGGATCGACGTCGCCGATGGCTTCGATGCCGAACGCGTCACGCGACAGGTCGATGGGCTTCAGGAACTCGGCCATGGCCTGCAGCATCTCGACATCGACAATCAGTTTCTCAAAGGACGCTACCAGACCGCCTTCCAGCCATCCCGCCGCATGGTAGACCACGTTGCCGTGGCCCATCACAGCGCCCCATAGTGCCATTTCAGTCTCATACACCGCCTGGGCATCGACACAATTCGAGGCGTTGCAGGCGCTTGTGCGGTAGGGAAGGCCGTACCACCGAGCCAACTGACCGCCGATTACATTGGCCTTGCCGTTTTCAGGCGTCCCGAAGGCCGGGGCACCGGACCTCAGATCGACATTCGAGGTGAATGCGCCGTAGATCACCGGAGCCCCCGGGCGGACAAGCTGGGTGAGCATGATGCCGAACAGGGCTTCCGCATTTTGCTGCGCAAGCGCGCCGGCCAGCGTGACTGGCGTCATCGCACCCATCAGCGTGAACGGCGTGACGATCGTCGCCTGGCCAAGGGCCGCCATCTGCATGGCGCCGTCCGCCATTTCCGTATCGAGTTTTCGCGGTGAGTTGACGTTGATGTTCGTGAATGTCGCGGGTTCGTCCACGAGGTCGGCAAGCGATTTTCCGCGCGCGATGGCAATCATCTCGACAGCATCGCGCGTTCGACCGCTGCCGATCGACACGGCGCTGAACACCTTGTCGCTGAGCATGAGATTGACGCGATAGGTATCCAGATGCCTGGAATTCGGCGGCATGTCCGTCGGTGCCACCGCCTGATTGCCGAAAAAATGGATGATGTTGAAATGCTGGCCGAGCTTTATGAGCGTCTGATAATCGTCAAAGTTTCCGGGGCGACGACCTGATACGCGATCATGGACGTTGGGCGGTCCCGAAACGAGGCCGAAGTTAATCGTATTGCCGCCGATTTCGATCGCCCGCTCCGGATTGCGCGGCGTCAGAGTGAAGGTGTCCGGGGCCTTGGCGATCGTCTCCATGACCGCTTCCCGGCCAATACGCACGATATGGGTATCATCGTCGACAACCGCTCCGGCCTTCCGGTAGAGGTCCCGTGCCCGATCGCTGACGACTTCGATCCCGTGATCCTCGAGGATCCGCATCGACATGTCATGGATCTCAGCGAGTTGCTCGGCCGAGAGCGGGGCGAGCGGCGGGTTCGGGTTGACGATGTGCCGCCAGGGGAGCTGTTCCGGTCCGGTATTGCCGGATTGATGGTCATGTGCACGCCGTCTCCGCCGCCGGGCGGTCGCTTCGGCCATCTGAAGTCTCCTTGAAATCGTTCCGCTTTTTTCAAAGGATAAGGTCTTGCCGGACTCCAAGGGCCACGTTTGCGCACCTTAGGACCGCAATTGCGGACCGAAACGCATCTTAGTGGACGGGCAAAGCAAGCCGCTTGTCAGGCGGCGCGTGTCCGGCGAAACACGAACGCGTCAGAAACTCGCCTCGCGCACGATGATCGCTGCCGCCTGTCTCCAGGCCTTCGCAAACAGGCTTTCCCTGGTCCCGTCGATCACCACCTGACCGTAATGCAGCCTGTCGAGAGCAAAATCCGGATCGATGACGTCGAGCCGCACCCGGTAATAGGAATCGACCGGTCGGAATTGCCGGTTGTCGGTCTCTTCTGCAGCGATCGTTCCTCCGAATTCCGCGATCAATCCGGGAAACGGCAGGCGGGCCGCCGCATCGACGTCCATGGCGGTCAGCGTCAGCGGGATCGGGTCCATTTCAGGCGTATGACTGAAAAAACGCGCGCTGGCGCCGACACTGAGCCGCTGAAGATCGCTTTCGGCGACGTAGCCCCAAACGACTGGGCCTTCGGTCCCGAGCACGAGGGCAAGCTCCATCCGGTCCGGCAGCCAGCGACCGGGCTCGAGTTGGCTCGCGACATCGGTAACGCGACCATCGAAAGGCGCCCGGATCGTCTGCTGCGAGGCTTTGGCCTGCAGGTCCGTCATCAGTCGGGCGACCCGCTGGCGTTCCGACCCGAAGACCTGGAACTGATCCGATTGCCGGACGTTGAGAAGGGCCTGGCGCATCCGGATTTCCGCAACCCGGGCTTCGGCCGCGGCTTGCGAGATTTCCAGATCGAGCTTAGGGGAGGCCAGCTCAAACAGGACGTCGCCGGCCTTGACCGCCTTGCCTGCCTCCGCATGGACGGCCGTCAGACGCCCTTCACTGCGGGTGAACACGCGCGCAAACTGGCCGCTTGTCAGGACCCCGGCGCTGCCGACCGTGCTCTGCCACGGGAAGACCACCCCCGCAATCAGGATCAGCACAAGGGCCAGCCCGGTCGCGGACCGGCCATTGAGGCGGGCATCCGCCCGTCGTCGCCACCACACTTTTATTTCTCCGTATATCGGTCGCAGGATGAGATAGCCGATCTCCACGGCAAACAGGATCAGCCCGACCACCTTGATAAAGAAGTGATAGACCAAAAGGGCGATCGTCAGAAACAGGACGAGGCGATACGCCCAAAGCAGAAATCCGAACACCACGACAAGCCGACGCTTGCGTGTCGGCATGGGCTCCGGCGGCGGGTCGCCGAGACCAAGCAGATAGCGCCGCAGGAACCAGCGCGCGAGATCGGACGAGCGCTGGTGCAGGTTGGGAAGCCCCACCATGTCGGACAGAATGTAATAGCCGTCGAACCGCATGAACGGATTGAGGTTGACGGCCAGGCTCAATGTCCAACCGATGACGGCCAGATAGAACGCCGCGTTCTGGGCCGGCCCCGGCGGCAGGAAACTCCACAACAGCGTCGCATAGCCGGCAATCAGCAATTCCGTCAGGATGCCGGCACCGTTGATCAACTGGCGTTCAGCCGGAGATTTCAGCTTCCATGCGGCCGAGGTCTCCGTATACAGGACCGGCCAGAAAACCATGAGGGCGACGCCCATGGAGGGGACACGGCATCCGTACCGGATAGCCGTGTAGCCGTGGCCGAGCTCATGGCAGATCTTGGAAAACACCAGCGCCACGACGAACCATCCCGCATACTCGAACGAGATGAGTTCGGCCGCGCTTGTGCGGAAGGCATCGAACTGACGAAACACCAGAAACAGGCCAGTCAGCGTGGCGATCAGGCTGAACAGCAGGAACAAACGGGAATAGACAACGGAGACGATGGGGTAGGTGGCCTTGAGAAAGGCCTGCGGATTGACCAGCGGAAACTTCATGAAGAAGTATTTCGAGATGTAGTTATAGGCCCAATTGCTCCGTTTCGCGTTCTCCTTGGCCGTAAAGCTTTCCAGCGTGGCGTCGGGCTCCGGAGCGACCAGTTCGTTGCGCTGCAGGAAGCTGGCCAGCGCAGCAATGTCGTCTTCCGTTACCGCCATCCCGCTTCGACCGGCGACCCGCTCGGCAAGCGCAGCCTGCTGAATAGGCGCCCAGTGCCTGAGGATCTCCAATTGTTTGCTGCCGACGACAAAAAAGCGGTTGCGGGCAAAATCCTCCACGACCCAGCGATCCGCGCCGGATCCGTCTCGTCCGCCATGGTGCAATGTCAGGTCGTCGCGAAGCCGGGGCAGGGCGACGCTCTCGCCCGGCTGCGTCATCAGAACACCAGATAGCGACGGATCACGGACAAGGGGCGGCGAAACAGGAAGTAAAACAGCGTGACATCATCGCCGAAAATCTTGGCGGTGCCCGTCAACCCGAGCCGCGGTGCGCCTTCCGCATCGAGGAAATCGGCCTGGATCCGATAGCTCGCCACACCATCCTTATCGATGTCCGCCTCAAAACTGGTTTGCCGGACCGTGCCCTTGATGGGTTCGAGTGGGTTTACGTTGGTGAAAAACAGCACTTCCGCGCCGGACGCCAGATTGATCGCATCAGCGGCCGGAACAGCGATTTCGAGCCAGGTTCGCGACGGATCCGCCAATAGCATGACCCGCTCGCCCACCGTGACCGGGCGCCCGATCCAGTTGTTCGGGTCGTTGAAAACCGCAACGCCATTTCGTTCGGCGCGAACCGACGACAATCCCAAGAGCGTCCCGGTATAGGTGAGTTCGGTTTCCTTCAGGCGGATTTCTTCCAGAAGGATGGCGACGTCCGCTCTTTCCTCGGCCTCGGAGAAAGCGCCTTGCAGGGCCCGGCGATACCGAGCTTCGGCCACCCCCAATTCCTGCTTCGCAGCTTCGTGCCGGGCTTCCACTTCGGTGCGATCGAGCGAGAACAGGACATCGCCTTGTTCGACAGCGGCATTGGGGGCAACGGCGACGGTCTCGACAGTGCTCGCAAACGGAGCCGCAACCACACTGGCATCCTTTGCCGTGACTTCGGCCGGCGCCACGACCGAGAGCCGAACCGGCCAGAACAGGGAGGCCACCGATACCAGGACAAGCGCGGCAAAGACCCGTGCCGGCGTGACAAGGCGCCGGCGACGCCGAGCCGCGCGCGGTTCGACGGTCAGGCTGGCATGGCCGTAGGCGTCCGCCAGCACCGAAGCGATCATCTTGTCCTGATCCGACCACGCCGGTGCCCGCAACAGAAGCAAGCCGCCGAACGCCACCCCATCGCGATTGCGCAAGAGAACGATCAGTCCGGCTCCGGGAAACCACTCCGGATCTCCGTTCTGCAAGCGGTCCGGCAAGGTGTCCCGGCCGACCGGGAAGACCGGTCCCTGGTCTGCGCCCTCCATCCAGGCGACGACCGCTTTTTCGATCCATTGGACAAAGGGCGCCGTGCGATCCACATCGCTGACGCCACTGATTGCGCGGACCCTGGCCGAACGGCCTCGCAGATCGAAGCGGATCGCCGTCCTGTAGGGCAGGACACGACCGGTCTCGTTGACCATGACGAAGGCGAGATCGCCGGGTCTCTCGGCGGCCCGGGCCTTGCGTTCGAGGTCAAGAACCGTGGAGAGGTTTTCCAGCGCGCCGCTTCGGGCGCTTTCCGGCGGTTCCGGTTTCATTGGCCGGCCTGGCGGGGGAAGGAAACGCGGCCACTCATTCCCGGCAGCAAACCTTCCGGCGGAGAGGCGAACTCACCGTACAATTCCACAAGCTGGCTGGCATGATCGACCCGGGCACCGATCACGGCCACGGACGCCGAGAACCGCTTGCCGATCTCTTCGATCTCGACCTCAAACGGTTCGCCGGGCACGATCCAGCGCATCCAGGTGGACGGTGCAATCACATGCACCCGCAAGGAATCCCCGACTATGTCGAACAGCGGTTTGTCCTGCGACAGCGTTTCGAACGGGTCGACATAGCGGCGCGCAATCCGTCCGTCGAAAGGCGCCCGGACTGCGCAATATCTCAGTTTCGCCAGAACGCTCTTCATCTCGGCGCCAAGCGCGTCCAGCTCCGCTTTCGCGAGATCGACCTCCAACTGGCTCGAGGATCGCAGTTTCAAGAGCCGTTCCTTGGCCCGCAGATTGGCTTCGGCACCGCTGATCTGCGCCTCGACCTGCGCCTGCGACGCTTCCAGGATCGAACAATCGAACGTAAGCAGCACAGTACCTTTGGCGACCGGGTCGCCAAGGTCGGCATGCACGGCCGCGACCGGTGCGGCGAGGTTGCTGGACAGCGTCGCGCGTTCCTTTGCCACCACGAGGCCGCGCGCCACCATCGTGTCCTGCGCCAGCGCGAGGCTGGGGAGCGAGAGAAGCGCAAGGAGGGTTATCGTGGCCGTCTTCATGCCGGGCCTGCCTTCAAGGAAGCGACGATTCCCTGAATACCATTTTGTGTACCCTCGCCAAAGCGCCGACTGGTGTTTTCAAATGAGCGTGTTCGGGCGCAAGCGATATGCGGTTCGTTCGCGCCGGGCGAGATCGATCGCCCGGCGCACCGCGCTCACCACGCAAGCCTGCAAGGCCTAAGCGCCGGCTGCCATTGCTTCGCGTTCGATCCGGCGAGCGTCTTCCCAATATTGCCGCAGGACGTCGCTCGAACCACCCGAGAAGAAGGCGCGCAGCCCGGCCGTGACGCCGTCCACGCTGGTGTCGGTGAGATCGACGGCGGTGAAATCGACGCCAACGGATTCCAGGAGGCGCGCATAGGCCTCCTGGTATTCGGCGAATGCACCGAACGTATCGAGGCGAGCCTGAACGAACTGTGCCCAGGCTTCGAGAAACGCGCTTTCGTTCGCCAGCGAATCCCGTTCCTTGTCGCGCTGGATCTGGAAATTCCGCCGTTCGGCGGCGGTCAGGCGCTGGGCCAGGCCGAATTCACGTTGTTTGTCGTGATAGGCCTGGTGGGCGATGTGAACCTGCGAGATCACCGCCATGGTCAGGGCCCGCCGTTGTTCGTCGGCGAGCGCATTGCGCGCGTCCGCCCGCTCAATGCGTGCGGGCAGCGACAGCAGTCGCGGAATCGATCCGACCAGTTTGGCACCGTATTCGACCCAGAATTCGTTGACGAGGAACGAATTGGAATCGGCGTTGATATCGAGATTGGCCTGCACACTCGGCAGTGCCGTAATGATGTCGATGGACTTCTCAAGGCTGGCGATACGCGCCTTGTAATCGGCTTCATAGAGCTCGGGGCGATGAATCAGTGCAATGGATCTGAGATCTGCGGTGCGGTGTTCGACCCCCGGCGTTCTGTGATCGACGAACCGTGCCCCGCCGATCCGGAACGTTTTGGCGGGATCGAGACCCATCAGGGCCGCAAGTTCGGCACGAGCCAGCGCCAGTTCACGCTGACGCACCGTGGTCGCCTTGATGATGCGCAACATGCGGCGTTCGAACTCGACAGCCGCTTCCGCGGATTCCAGCCCTTCGGCCTCCGCTTGCCGGGCACGCCGGATACCTTGCGACGCCGCCGCGCGCAGTCGCGACAATTCCCCGCTGATCGCGTTGGCCGCTGCCAGGCGCCAATAGGTACGGCGAACTTCGCGGGTCAGCGAATTGATGGTTGTGCGCCGGGCCTCGCGGGCGATGTAGATCTGGTTCTTCTTCTGCTTGAGACGCAGATAGCTGGCGCCGAGATCGAGCGCGCTCCAGACGGTGGACAGCTCGACGACACCGCGGTTGTTGTCGAGCGAAGTCGACGGCTCAAGGGACTGGGTGCCGGTCAGAACCGATTCCGAACTCGATGCCTGTGTGTTGCTGCGCCCCTCATAACCGCCGTCGAGGTCGCTGGAGGGTAAGAGATCGAACTTTGCCAGGGTGTAGTCGCCGGAGGCAAAATGCTCCCGCGCCAGATCGACCCTGGAATCGAGGTTGTATTTCAACGCCCGCGCCATGGCCCGGTAGAGCGTGATGGTGCTCTGAACCGGCTCCTGTTCGGCTTGGATCAGGGCGATGTCGTCTTTTGCGAGCGCACTTCTCTCAAGGGTTGTTATCGGATCGACGGCGGCGCACCCTGCGAGCACAAAGGCAAAGGCGATCGGCAGGAGTCTGGAACCGCGAAGATTCAACGTGTGAATACAGTGCATTGTTATGCCTTGTTGTGCGCCCGTTGAGCGTCAGTCTGTACAGTCTACACCCACTGACCTGTTTAGAAATTCGACGAATGTAACACAAACGAAATGCGCGAGACGGCCGAAGTGAGCCATGTTCAGAAAGCGAGTGTAGACTTCCGGCAACACATTTCGACGTCACGCGGGCTCACAGCCCTTCGATCCGAGCACGACTGAAACCGGCAGGCTCAGGCATCGATTCACGGACGCTACCGTTCGATTCGGGCGGAAACGGGAAAGTCTGGGGCAGGAAAAGCAAAGTCGGTTGGCATCCGCTCGGAAGCGGAAGATCCCTGTCGTCAGGCTAGCCGGCCCTAGAGGCCGGCCAGTTGAACCTGTCGCGTAAATCCTACGGCACCCGAATTCGATGCAGCCATAGCGTCTGCGTGCAAACCATTGCTTTCGCCAGCCGGACCGGTGAAACCGCTCAGCAAATGGGCAAGCTCTTGCGAACCGGAGGCGCCAAGCGAAGCGGAATCATCTTCCGGAAGCACAGTCAGGGCCAGAGCCGGCGACGCGTCGCTTGAATTGCCGGCCACGTCGACTGCCGTCACCTGGATGGCGTGACTGTCCGCTGACAGCGGTGCAATGACGAGCGACCAATTGCCGTTGTCATCTGTGACAACCTCGCCGACGACACCGTCCTTGTCGGAGGTGACGATGATGCGGGCACCCGGTTCCGAAGTGCCCCTCAGCGGCACCTGTTCGTTGGCTCTCAGCTGATCGATTTCGCCATCAAGGCTCGGGGCCGGCGGCGTTTCCGGCGCCTGCGTATCGATAATGACAAGCAGGGGAACGGATGCCGTGCCCTCGCTGCCTTCCTCGTCGATCGGTGTGGCGATCAACTCATGGGCGCCATCCACCATGGTGGGAGCCTGAAACCGCCAGGCACCGTTCTCGTCGGTTTCGACCGTGCCGATCACACCCGCGATGCTGGAGGTGATGACAACGCGTGTATCGGCGGGCGCCAGGCCGGTCAGTTCGGGCGTGTTATCCCGGGTGATGTCATCGTTGTCGAACAGACCGGTATCGGATTCAGGCACCAGATCGATGTTGCCGGGCAGGTTGTCCGGATCGAAGGGGTTTCCGAAGAGGGGCGGCTCACCGCCAATGCCGGCCGTGACGATGGGATCGACCAGATCCTCGCCCAAAAACGGCTCGAGATCGTCGAACAGCGCAGGGCCGGACGGCAATTGCCCGACATCGAGCGGGTCGCCGTCAAACAGGCCATCCGTCTCGCTTTCAGGAGGCTCCTCAGGAGTCGGATTCGGGTCGGGATCTTCGTCCGGGCCCGGAGAAACCAATCCGCCGTCCACTTCGATGGTGATCTGGTTCGTCGCCGACAGCGGGCCGCCGGAACCGGTATTGCCGTTGTCGTTTGTCGTCATCGACAAGATGACCGTCTGGTTCGAAGTGCCAAGGTCAACCGGCGTATAGGTAAGTCCCGCGAGCGCCGCATTGATTTGCGCTGTCGTTCCGGAGATGACGACGGTTCCCGTCCCGTTTCCGTTGACCGTAGCGCCGCCCCCGTTCGCCGCGGCAAGAGTACCCGAGGTGACAGAAAGCGTCGTGGTCATCACGCCCGAACCGGCATCGATGTCGGATACCGACAGGCCGTTCCCGCCAGACGGCGAGAACACAAGCGGCGTATCGTCCGATGTGGCCTGATTGGACGGCATCGTATTGATCGGCTGGTCGTTAACCGGATTGACCGTAATCGCAACGGTATCGTTATCCGTCAAAGGACCGCCTTGGCCGGTAAAGCCGTCGGACGTATCGACCGTCATCGTGACGGGGCCGTTGAAATCGGGCGGCGGCGTGTAGGTGATCGAAGCCAGCGCGGCGTTCACCTGAGCGAGCGTGCCAGTCACGGTCACAACAGATCCGCCGTTGCCCCCGATCGTCGCCCCGCCGCCGGTTGCCACTTCAAGCGTTCCCGTGGTCACGCTCAGCGTCGTCGTGAAACTGCCGTTACCGCTGTCGACATCGACAACGCTGAGGCCGTTTCCGTTCGCCGCGGAGAACACGAGCGTGGTGTCTTCATCCATGACCTGCGGTTCGGGCACAGTGTTGACCGGCGGCCTGTTGCCCTCCGCGACATTGATCAGGATCGTCCGGTCGTCGCTCGTCCGCACGTTACCCTCGATCGGCAGGTCGCCCTGGTCAGTTACACGCATGGTCAGCGTGTCGACACCGTTGAAGTCGGTGTTCGGCGTGTAGATCAGGTTGGCATCACCGTTGGCGTTGATAAAGTTCCGCAGCGCGGCAATCGTGCCTTCCACCACGACTTCGTTGGTACCGTTACCCGAGACCAGGGTCACGCCGCTGCCGGGCGTGAACGTGAGAGTGCCGTTCGTGACACGCAGCGTCATTTGTTCCGGCGTCCCGCGGATGACGTTCGTATCGTCATCCCGGTCTTGCAAATCGAATTGGTTGAGATTGCTGGTATTTGCCGTATGGAAGTCGCGCACGCTCTGGAACACATCGTTGAGCGGTGTGTCCTCATCGGTAAAGGCCTGCGCATTCGGGAATTGGTTGGCCCGTTCGAAAGTCGG
Source organism: Rhodobiaceae bacterium (assembly GCA_028285165.1). GTDB lineage: Bacteria > Pseudomonadota > Alphaproteobacteria > Rhizobiales > JANQQB01 > JANQQB01. Next base: position 8,281 of record JANQQB010000142.1, on the reverse strand, counting down.
CGTATCGTTGACGCCTTCAACTTCCACCTGGAAATTGAACGGCACGCTGGTCGCGTTGCCATCATCGGTCACGGTGATTGTCTTATCACGGGTTACCGGACCAGCCTGCGAGTCTTCCGCGATAACAAGGCGCAGTCGTTCGAGGATTGCCTCGACTTCCGCGGCCGTAAAGGTTTCGCCCGGACCCGCCGTGACGGTAATCTGGTTGCTGACGTCGTTCCCCGTAATGGTCGCGTTGTCGAGCTTGTCGCGCAGCGCTGTGCCCACAGCCCCGTGGTCCGCAGGTCGAACCCGCAACGTGTCGCCCGCGACCGCGTTGCCAAGGGTGTTCGTCAGGTTGATCGTAATGACGGTAAACGCGGTGCTGTCGGGATCCGTAACCGTGAAGTTGACGGCGGACAGGAATTGCAGCCCGCCCAGATTGCCGGGATCGTTGTCGCCATCGAGCTCACGGAACAAAACGCCTTCGCGATCTGCGATAATGATCGGCGGCTGATTACCCGGCGTTATCGTGATGGTTTGGCTTGCAGTGCCTTCTTCGGACAAGTCGTCGGCGGTCAATCCGGGATCGACGCCGGTTGCGCCGCGGTCGTTATACGTCACCGAAATGGTGGTCGATGGCGACGGAGACACGCCGGTTGCGCGATAGAGGATCGTCCCGGTGCCGGCCCCGCCAAGCAGGGCGTTGACCTCGGCAAGCGTCCCTTCGAGGACAACAGTCCCGGATCCGTTTCCGCTGATGATCGTGACGCCGGAATCGCCGACGTCAACGGTCAACGTGCCTTCGCCGACCGTCAGGGTGAGAGTTCCGGGACCGCTACCGGCATCTGCATCCGCTGCCGAAAACCCAGCCCCGTGAATAGCGAGATCCGTTTGTCCGGTCGCGTTCAGCGAAGCCGCCGGCGGCGTGACAACCGGCGTGGAATTGACCGCTGTAACGTTAGCGGCAATGTCGAAGCGCGTATCCGTCTCGAAAAAGGCGGTTGTCCCGTCGAACCCACCCACAAAAAGATCCGGATCGCCGTCGCCGTCGATGTCCGCAAAGACCGGACGCGCCTCGGCCTGGACCGAAAGCGGGTTGAACGGATCAGCCGTGCCGGTCACGATCGTGAAGTTGGGATTGTTCGGGGTGCCGTCGTTGCGCACATAGGTCAGCTTGCCGCCGCTATCCAGCGACCCGACGATCGCATCGAAATCGCCGTCACCGTCGAAATCGACGAAATCCGGTTTGGAAAGGGCCCCGAAGTCGAACCCGTTGAACGGATCACTCGTTCCGGTTTCCAGAGAAAACGCCGGCGCGTTGGGATTGCCGGTATTCCTGTAAAATAACACGCTCCCGTCTTGCGCGCCCACAAAGGCATCGAAATCGCCGTCGTTGTCGATATCGACGAAGGTGGGGGCCGCGAGAAAGCCAGTGTCTACGGCGTTAAGAGGATTGCCGGCGCCATCCACTCTTACAAAGACCGGAGCGGTGTCGGTGCCCGTATTCCGGAAAAAGACAACCGTACCGTCCTGTTGGCCGACAAAGGCATCGAGGACGCCGTTATTGTCGATGTCGACAGAGGTCGGCGAAGAATCGAACGTTACCGAAAGACCGTTAAACGGGTTGTTCGTGCCGGTTTCTTCGGAATAGGCCGCAACCTGAGGCGAACCGACATTCCGGAAGAACCGCAAGTCCCCGTTTACCGACCCCATAAACACATCGAGATCGCCGTCTGCGTCGATATCGACGAATGTCGGCGCGGCGGCACGGCTCACGCTGATGCCGTCCAACGGATTAGCGGAACCTTGACGCTCGGTCAGTGTCTGTGTCGTGCCGATGGCCTCCATGCCGCCCGCGTCGACCAGCGTGAGGGACAACGTACGCGCGGCGGTCGGCGTGTCCGATCCGTTTGAGAACACCAGGTTCTCGATCACGCGTTCGACCGAGGCATTGTTTGCGTTCGCGTTGAACGTAATCACCAGGTTGGTGCCGGCAGTTCCGCCGGTAAAGGTCGCAACGGCGGTCCCGCCGACCGAAATGGTGTTTCCGGTCACGCTGGTTTCACCGGCCCCGTTGCCAACGGTTTGCACGGCGAGAACGTCGTTCGCATCCAATCCGGAAATCGTAAGGATGCCGCCGTTCCAGTTCTGCTCCTGATCAGCAACCGTGACGTCGCTGTCCAACACAACCGGGGCTTCGCGCTCCAGAACTGTAAGGGACGTCGTCAGGCCGCTGAGCGAAGGCGCCGTATTGGTCGGCACGAACAAAAGGGTATGGGCATAGCCGTCAACGGCGGCGGCATCGAGCGGCAACCCGGCTTCGATTGTCCCGGTTGCCACTTCCAGATCCCAATTACCGCCGAGCCCGGTACCGCCGGTCAGATCATCGGAAGCGGCAAGGTCGGCGTTCGTCAGGTCGGCCATCACGTCCAAAAAGGCCTTACCCGCGGCATCCTCACCGATATTGCATCCGTAAAGCAGGATATCGGCACCGTCTTTCAAGGCGGAATCCCAAACGGTAAACTCGGATGCATAGGCCTCCGCATTGGCAGCCGATAGAACCATGTTGCCGAGCGTTACCGAACCCGTTTCGCCATGCGAAAGGATATGCAGTTCCGCAATACCGGTCTCGCCGGCAAGCAAGGCGGTGATCTGATGCACGCCGTCGGTGCCAGCGGACAGATAGAAGATTTCCGCGGATGGGTCGACGCCGGCCAGGAGCTCCTGCGCATCGGCAACAGCCGCGTCGACGATTATGACGATGCGATCGCCGGGCGGCGTCGCATCAGCGGCCCCATCGCTGCCTTCGGAAGCGGAATTGTTCCCAACCTCGGAATCCGAATTGGACTGTGCCGCCGGTTCTTTCGATTGCGTCTGCTGATTGTCCTGCGCGTCAGGATTGGCATCGGCCTGATCCAGGGCCGCCATCGCGATCGCGCCATCCAGCATGACGCGCGGTTCCAGAGCGAGCATTTCTGATGGTAGGGCATTGCCCCCGAATGTCCGCGTCGATGCACCACGTCGGGTCAGAATTCGTTCGGATTTCCAGCTCGGATTCGTGGCATCAATATGGGACATCGCGGTACTCACACTCAAAAGGCGATCTGCAACTCAAGTTCAACTTGAAGCGGCAACTCGACACGCTAACGGACAGTTAAGGTGAGTAACCGGTAAACGATATATGCAAATTTGTCATGATGTATTGCGTGAAAATGGTTTGCCGATATACCTAATGAACAGCGTTAACCCACACAAATATCTGAAAAAACGAAGATAATTACGGAAATCACTTTTTAAATAATACGCGCCTCGTCACGCTGCGTCACGCATTTGGCGGCGCAGGATCGCCGTGTCAGAAACAACAGGGCCGGAAAAGACGAAAGATCCGATGCGAATCAGCAAATCGCCCAGTTCGTGCCATTGCCGTCGATCAAGGTTCGCAAACGTGTCGACCGGACGGACGACATCGTTTTTTGTCGGTTAGGAAAGATGATCGACGAAAAAAATTCTACTATTAATTGATTCATCTTTCATTATTGAGAAGCCGCTGATCTGAAAAGTGTCGCGAAACGGTCGGCGGCGCTCACCCCGCTCGACGTGTCGGGAAGGATAAAGGCGTCCGGATTTTGGCCACTTTCCCATGGACCGGCCTGTTTTGATCGATTACGACTACAGGTTGGGGAGTGGCCGGCAAGCACCGGCGGAGCATGCAGGCGGAGTATGTCCTTGGTACCGGTCAAGATACTGGCGGGGCTCATTGTCATCGGGATCCTGGGCGGATGTGCCGGCACGCCGCAGGACGTCATCGGCGTGGACGGTCAGGCGTTCAGTGCCACAGACGTGCCCGATATCACGAAACACCGTATCGTCGTGGCCAGCACGCGCGCGCTTTCGTCGGACAACCCGGCGCGCATGTTCACCGGCGCCCGGAGCACCGACCTGCATTTTGCCACGGTCGACATGTTCGTCCCGCCCAGTCACGAAACCGGCCAGATCGAACGGGCCGACCGGCTGCCGCCCGACCCGCGGACCGACATGGTCGCCCTGAACCCGCGCATGCTTGAGGGAAAAAGCGGCTTCGTCGGTCAGATCGAACGGGAATTGCGCGAACGTCCGCCCGCCGACCGCAATGTGCTGGTCTTTGTGCACGGCTACAATACGAGCTTCGATGCCGCGCTTTTCCGCTTCACGCAATTTGTGCACGACACCGGATACCAAGGTGTCCCGATCCTCTTCACATGGCCGTCGGGCGGCCGGGTGACCGATTATGTCTATGACATCAACAGCGTGCTCGGCTCCCGCGACAGCCTGCTTGAGACGTTTCGTCTGATTGCCCGGACGCCGGCGCGGCGCGGCGACATCGTCGCGCATTCGATGGGCAATTTCCTGACGGTGGAGACCCTGCGCCAGGCAGCGATTTCCGGCGTGTTCGGAAACGGCGAACGGCTCCGCTACGTGATCATGGCATCGCCGGACATCGACATAGACGTGTTCGAAACCCAGGTGCGCTCGATGCCCCAGGGCTTGCACAAGTTCTACGTATTGCTGTCGGAGGACGACCGACCGCTTGCGATTTCCAGACGCATTGCGGGCAGAGTGGATCGGGTCGGCAACAGTCCGGAGATCGACCGGCTCGAGGGGCTCGGCATCAATGTGGTCGACCTGTCGCAGGTCGAGGTGGAGGGGTCGCTGCACCATTCCAAGTTCGCCGACGCGCCGGCCATCGTGCAGATGATCGGCAAGCGGCTGCAGGATGGCGAAGACCAATTGTCGACCGCCGGAGGCCAATCGGTCACGGTACGCCTGGTCCAGGGCGTGGTGAGCACCGCAACGGGTGTGGTGAATACCGCCACGGCGATTCCGCGCAGCATTCTTCCTACCGATCAGCGGGTCTTTGTGGATTGATAAGGCCGGCGCAACGGGAGCGCCGGGCATCTTTATTTCACGACGAACATGTAGCCGCTGCCGTGAATGGTCACGATCTCGGCAATCGAAATCGGGATGAGTTTGCGAAGTCTGGATATCAAGACATCGACCGTCCGGTCGCCATGCGACCAGTCGCGTCCGCTGATGTTCCGGGTCAATTGATTCCGCGTCAGCAAAGTGCCCTGTTTTTCAAGCAGCAAAGACAAGAGCTTGCCCTGCGCCGGCGAAAGAACAGACGACCGGGAGCCGATGCGCAGGCGACGGGTCGCCACGTTGAACGTCATCTCGCCAACGACATGCCGCGTGACAGAGGGGCCCGACGGGACCTGCCGCGATGTGTGCAGCATGTTCCGGATCCGGCTGCACAATTCCGCCGGATTGAACGGTTTCGTCAGGTAATCGTCGGCACCGAGTTGCAGGCCGAGCAGCCGGTCCTGTGATTCGCACATGCTGCTGAGCACGATGACATGGGATTCGGTGTGCCGACGGATGTGCTGCAACAGGACGAGTCCGTCGCTACCCGGGAGCTTCCGATCCAGCAGGATGAGATCGAAATGCTCCTTTTCCAGCATGGCTTCGGCCTCGGCGAGATCGTGCGCGGCACGATAGCAATGGCCCGCCGAACCGATGACGTCTTCCAGCAGGATTTGCGTCACGGGATCGTCATCCACGCAAAGCACGTTGGCCGCCGACGTCCTGTCGTGTGCCAAACCCATCATCGCGGCAATTCCGATGTCTTGTCCTGAAACGCCCTCCAGGAGGCGTAGGATTCCAGGTCTGACCGCAGGAAACCCAATCGCTTCGAAACCGCATCGGCGGCCCCGCCGCTCCGGCATGTGCGCTCAAGCTGGCGGAGTTCCCGCTCGACATCCTGCAATCCCAGGGCGGAGGCGGCACCGATCAGCCGATGGGCTTTCTCGCCGAGCGCTGGAGCGGAATGATCGTCGACCGGCCGGTAGCGCGAGGCGATCAGGTCCTGCCATTGCTCCGCAAAGGCGGATTGCATGGCCAGGCGCGCCCGCTTCGACATCGTGTAGACCGGCGGCGCGTCATCGTCGGACACATGGCGGCCGCCGTGCAAAACGATGGACGTCAGGGTGCCCCGACCGACCGGCTTGGCGAGCACGTCATCGAACAGATCCCGTTCGTCACTTGCATTCAGAAGCGTCTCGACATTTGCCGTCAGTGCGTAGCAGCGCGCATCCTGGCCCTTCGCCCGGTAGCGCCGCACAAAGTCCGCCCCGGTACCGTCCGGAAGCGCGTAGTCGGCGAGGATGACGTCATACCGGCTGGCCTCGGTCATCCTGTCTGCATCCGCCAGCGTTGACGCGTTCTCAACCGAAACGCCGCATCCGGTCAGGAATTCGGCGGTAACCGAGCGCCCGACGATATCGTCATCGATCAGCAGGCATCTGAGGTGGGAGCAAGTCTGGGTTCCGAAAGGTGTTCCGTTCGACGGAGCCTCGTATCGGTTCCGTTCCGAGACCTTGTAGGGAATTTCAAACCAGATGACCGTTCCGGGATACCGCAGCGCGTACCCCATCGAGCCACCCATGGCTTCGACCAGATGATGGGCAATGGCGAGACCGAGGCCGGCGCCGCCGCCTGCCGTGTTGCGGGGCTGCAGTTTTGCATAGGGAGCGGAAAGCGCGAGGGCGTCTTCGGCCTGCAGACCCGAACCGTGATCGGAAACCGCGAACCGCAGCATCGGCGTCCAGTCGACTTCGCAGCATTCGACAGCCAGCTCGACACCGCGACCGTTATCGTGCCGGATTGCGTTCGACACCAGGTTGCTCAGAACCTGTTGGCACATCGACCAGTCGAGCGAAATCGTATCGGCAAGGCGGTCGGCGACGTCGACGCTGAACGGAACCGCGCGCTGTCTGGCCCACACGGACGCGGCACGCCTGAAGTCTTTCAACGCGGAACGAAGGTGGATGTCCTGCGGTCTGGGCACGGGCGCGGCGTTTTCCAGCTTGGAATAGTCGAGCACATTGTTGAGTGTCTGGAGAAGCGTTTTTCCGGCACTCTCGATCGTATCGACATAGGAGCCGGTTTCTCCGGATCCGGCGGAGCGCAACAGATCCGTGGCTCCGAGAACGCTGTGCAGCGGCGTGCGGATTTCATGGCTCATCGTCGCCAGAAAGCGGGACATGGTCTGTTCGGCCTGCTGCGCCTGTTCGGTCGCGCGACGGTAGCTGGTCACGTCATTGAGCAGAATCACCTGGCCGAGCGACGTGTTTTCCAGGGAATCATGAAGGTCTCGGGTCCGCACGTCGAAACAGCGGCGTCCCGATCGGGTCTCGAGCCAAAGCGCATCGTCGCTTTGATCGATCGCCGTCGCAATCGTAAGCACGAGGTCCTGCAGCGATTGTTTCTGCCGTCGCTTTGATTTCAGATAGATCAGTTCGCCAGCTTCGGCCGCGCCGAGAAAAAGTTCCACGGCGGCCTGGTTGGCATTGACGAGCCGAAGGTTTCGGTCGAGCAGAAACGCGGGATTTCTCAGACTCTCGAACACCGCGAAGTACCGGTCCTTGTCGAGCGTGACTGCGCGTGTGCGGTCTTGCAGTTCGCGGATGCGCTTGTCGCTGTTCGGTTCGTTCCAGTCAGACGCGATGCTCAGGCCGGCTTCGTCGAAAAAGTCCCGCACACGGCCAAGGTGGTCCGGCGCGAGCGGCGCTGGAGGAGCTGCATTTTCCAGGACCTCGACATAGAGGTTGCGGAAATGCGCAAACAGCCCGAGATACAACTGAAGGGTAATACCGAGAGATCGATGCAGGCGGGCAATCCGGCGCATATCGGCAAAACGCGGGTCTGAGCGATAGTCGTTTTCCGCCAGCGGCCCTTGCGGTCTGCCATCGGCACCGGAACACAGGTCCGCCAGATATGCGGTCAGGCTTTGCGAAACGCCGTTTATGGCCTCCACCCAAGCCGCCCGGATCGTCGTCGTATAGGGCGCGTAGCCGTTCTTCTTGGCAATTTCAATCGATGAATCAACAAGTTGATCGCGGCGCTCGTTCAGAAAACGTCGCAAATCCTCGATTGAAAATACGTGCCGAGCGCTTTCTGGCCCGTCTGCCTTTGTCGGCATGATCACCGCAGCCGCTACAGCCGCCCTCCCGGATCGCAACGCGGCCAATATTTAATCATCTGGCGGAAATGCCGTAAAGTCAGCGGCAAAAACAGGCGTTTACATCCGTTTACAACTTCGAACAATTTTGCAACCTTTGACGGCTCTTCGCTCGCTATCCTTCCCGTAAACAGACCACGACCCCACGCAGAGGGTCGGCGGATCTTCATGCCGCGGGAGGAAAGCAATGCTACGCATGAAGCGACGGGATTTTCTGAAAACCGGCACGCTTGTCGGCGCCGG
>JANQQB010000480.1 GCA_028285165.1 Rhodobiaceae bacterium | reverse complement strand
TCGTTCGGCGAGGCAAACAGCGCAGCGCGATGTGGGACATCGGGCAAGCTGTTTAACGCTGCCGACGGCCTGATATGGCTCACCAAACACGGATGTTTCAGTGTTTGGCAGCAGGGTTCGCAAATCGGAAACATCCGATTTGCGGGAGGCCGGCTTTTCAGGCCTTCTGGACGTCGTTGCGATCACCTTGTGGTCAACCAGACCACGGCGGCGACCGCGCCTAGCCAGAAGGCCTGAAAAACCGGTCAAATGGGTCAATCTAATCACACAATGCTCGAGCCCCGACACACCCGCCATAAAGGACCTGTCATGATCCAGTCGCTTGCCCAGCTCTACACCCGCGTGGCGGATGCCGTGACCGAAGTCCTCGACGGTTGGCTGCTCGGCCTGCTTGCCCGTCTCACCTTCGCGGCGGTGCTGTTCATGTATTTCTTCAACTCTGCGCTCACCAAATTCGCCGGCAGTCCGTTTGCAATCGACGACGCGGCCTATTTCCAGATCATACCGCCGATCGTCGAGGCGGCCGGCTACGACGCCTCGCAGGTGGCGTTCTTTCCCTGGGGCTTGATGGTCTATGCGGGTTCCTATGGCGAGGTGATCCTGCCGATCCTGGTCGTGCTCGGCCTTTTCACGCGCATCGCCGCGATCGGGATGATCATCTTCGTGGTCGTGCAAAGCTATGTGGACATCGCGTTCCACAACGCCGATGCCGCCACGATCGGCGCCTGGTTCGACAACCTGTCGAACGCGACGATCCTCGATCAGCGCGCGCTGTGGGTGTTCCTGTTCGCCTACCTGGCGGTCAAGGGACCGGGCATGGTGTCCCTCGACTATCTGATCGGGCGGAGCCTCGGCGTGCGCAAGGAGCCTGACTACTACTAATACTGTCGGCCCGGCAGCGGGCCTTGCAGCAAGGGATCAGCGTGCGTATGTAGGCCCGCATGATCGAGTGGCTGATTTTCATACCCGCCTGTTTTGCCCTCAACCTGGCATTCGGGCCGAACAACCTCCTGTCGCTGACCCACGGGGCGCGCGGCGGCATCTCGCTCGCCGTGCAGGCCGGGACCGGCCGGATTCTGGCATTCGTCCCAATGATCGTGGCGAGCGCGCTCGGTCTCGGGCTGCTGCTTGCGGCCTCGGCGACCGTCTTCAATGCCGTGAAGATCATCGGCGCATTCTATCTGATCTGGCTCGGCATCCGGATCCTGCTCAGTGCCGCCGCGACCCCACCGTCCAATGCCCAGGCTCAAGGCCTAAATGTCCGGCACGCGTTCCGGCAGGAATGTCTCGTCGCACTCAGTAATCCGAAGGCCATCCTGATCTTTGCAGCCTTCTTCCCGCAATTCGTCGTCGTCGACCAGTACTGGATGAGCTATGCCCTGCTCGGCGCGGTCTTTCTCGCGCTTGAACTCATTGCAATCCTGATCTACGCAGCCGTCGGCCGCTACGCGGCGCGTGTGGCCGCAAGCCGCCTGCCCTGGTTCCAGCGCGTTGCCGGCGCCGGCATGATCGCCTTCGGCTGCCTGTTGCTGTTCAGCCCGCAACCGAGCCGAAGCAACTGACGGCGACCATCTAAACAGACTGACGAGCGATCACGCCCATCGCAGTCGCCATCACGCGCCCCGCTGTCAGCGCTCCGAGCCCGTCAACGTCGCGGTCCGGCATGAACTCGACAAGATTGAACCCGGCAACGCGGCCCCGCCTTGCCGCGCCCTCGATCAGATCGACCGCCTGCCAATAGGTGAGCCCGCCCGGCGCCCGGCCGATGACGCCCGGCATGATCGACGGATCGAGCGCGTCGCAGTCGAAGCAGATGACGATATCGGAACCGGGCGCGATGCTGTCCAGAACCGGTTCGGTCCCGTCCCTACAGAGATCGCGGGCGGTTGTGAAATGAACACCCCAGTCAATAGCAGCCTGACGATCGCCCGGGCGGGCAGAGCCGACGCCGCGCTGGCCGACCTGGTGGATTGCCGAAACGTGGTCCATTTCGGACGCCCGCCGCATGGTCGACGACAGGCCCCAGCGCTCACCGCCGACCTCGTTCCGCCAGTCGATATGGGCATCGATCTGCAGGATCGTGATGGGGCCGTGGCCGGCATAGGCGTCGAGCATCGGGATCGGCACGGAATCGTCTCCGCCCAGCACCACCGGAACCGCCTTGCGATCGAGCAGGTCGGAAACGGCAGCGCGAATGGCGGCCCGATTGGCCGCCGGATCCGCCGCGTCCAGGTCAAGGTCGCCGCAATCGACGGCCTTCACCGCCGGATCGGGAAACAGGGGGCCGCCGCAATCGAAATCGAAATGCGCGCGATTGCCCGCATCGACGGCGATCGTTTCGCGAATGGCACGGGGCGCGGCGGCACAATAGGGACCGACCGATACGTATGGCGTCGCACAGGGGATGCCGATGACGGCCATGGCGGCGTCGACCTCGACCGGGGACGTGCAGGCCTCGATGCCCATGAAAGTATCGGTGTCCGGTGCACCGAACATGGTCTGGAGGGTCTTGTTGTCGGGCATCTTTCCAATCTCCTGACTAAAACGCGTTTGCTGCGGCGGTTCGTTCCGCAGATGCCGTACATCCGGCGGCCGGTTCGAGACACAGGTCCATCAGATCGCCGAACTCTGTCGCCGACAGGCGATCAAATCGACCCGCAAGGTCTTCCAGCCGTCCGGCCCGCTCCGGCGTCAGCACGGGATCGGCGAAGGCGTGGAACTTTTCGGAGATCTCCGCGTCCGACAGCGGTGCTTCGCGGTCGCCGCGCGGTGCGCGCGCTTCGCTGGCATAATCGCGGCCGTCGACATCGGTCAACGTGACCTGCGCCCAGCGCCGATCGACGCTTTTGGCCGTCAGGTCGGGATCATCGATCAGTTCGGTGCGGCGGCTGATGCGCAGTATATCCGGGTCCGACAGGATTTCAGCGCGCAATTCCGCGCTCCCCATCCGGCCGCGCACGATCATGGTCGCAACGGGAAAGGCGATCGCGTAGGCCAATTCGTCGGGGCTTTGCGGCTCGTGGCCGGCAAGCCGTGTTGCGTAATGGAATGTCCGGATGCGCACGCGGTCGATGCGCTCGTGCCTCAGGTTATGACTGCGCATCAGGTCGCGGACGGCATCGAGCGCCGGATGCGCCCAGCGGCAGCAGGGATAGGCCTTGTAATGGGTGTGGTCGACGAGGCACCAGCCGTCTCCGAGGTCCTGCCAATATGGATCCGCGTCCGTCCCTTCGCAGGTCAGTGCCGGCGCGCCGGTAAAGCCCTCGCGCGCCAGATAGGCGGCCGTCACGCCGGACGGCGCGCCCCAACCGACACCGTCGCGCAGCATGGTCGGAAAGTCGATGCAGCGCATCATCGGGCTGCGCGGACCGTGATATTCGCCGATGCCGGCGGCATGGCGGATCCGGTCGCGGTCGCATCCCAGCATGCGCGCCGCTGCGATGGCCACGCCGACCGCCGTCCAGGCGCCGGAGGTATGATAATCGGCGCAGGTGGCATGCTGGACCTGGCCGGCCCGATAGGCGGTCTCGTAGGCAATGGCGAGCCAGACCAGAAAGTCCGGACCGGATATTTGCTCCCCCTGTGACCGCATCGCGTCGGCGACCGCCAGAAGGGCCGGAAAGACCGCCGACCCCGCATGGCCCTTGTTCGGCGTCGTGCCGTCATGGGCGTCGACGGAATCAATCGTAAAGGCCCCGGCCATGGCCGCCCCGGCCGGACTGACCCGGTCGCCATGCATCAGGATGCGGGCGGCACCGCCGGACCCCGCCCCGAACAGTGCAGAAGCGGTTTTACGGGTGATGCCGGCAAGCTCGGTCGTCGAGCCGATTGCCGTGACGCCCATCGTATCGACGAAGCTGCGCCGCAGAACAGTTCGGGCGGTTTCCGGGACATCTTCGGCGCGCAGGTCGCTCGCAAAATCGGCCATCGTCATCGCACGCCCCTCTCCTCAGGTTCGATCCGGCAAAGGTTTTTATGAGTTGAGGAAATTCAAGGCCAATCCGGGACGCGGCCAGTCGACGGCGATGACGTTTCCGAGCCAGGATTGAGTGATGAAAGCCGTGCGAAGGTCCGGTCCGCCGAAACAGATGTTCGTTACATAAAAGGGATCGGGCATCGGCACGTGTTCGATGGATTCTCCATCGGGGGAAAAAACGGTGATGCCGCCCTCCAACAAGGTTGCGACGCAGATTGCGCCATCGGCTTCCACCGCAAGGCTGTCGAAGTTTCGAAATCCGGTTGAATTGCCGATCAGCCGCCCGCCATGCGGCGACGGATAGGGGTGTTTCTTCAACCGGCCCGGTTCTTCGATATCGAAGGCCCAGAGCCGGCCGGTTGCCGTTTCGGCCGCGTAGAGCACGCTCTCGTCGGGCGACAGACCGATGCCATTCGGCGTGATCAGCGGGAACGCCACCTCGCGGATGTCCGATCCGTCGATCCTGGCGTAGTAGAGCCCCGTGCGATCCCAGTCGCGCGGCCGAACCTTGCCGAGATCGGTAAAGTAGAACCCGCCTCCACGGTCGAAGACGATGTCGTTGGGGCCTTTGAGCGGATGGCCGTCGCATTCGGTGTAGAGCGTTTCGACCGCGCCGGTCGCAAGATCCACCGCCTCGATCCGACCGCCGGAATAGTCGGCAGCCTGGCCGATCGGGCGCAGGCCGGGCCCGCCCGGTTCCTCGTGCCAGGCAAATCCGCCATTGTTGCATAGATAGCAGCGGCCATCGGGACCGATGGCTGCGCCGTTCGGGCCGCCGCCGGGCTCGGCAATGACGGACAGCGTCCCGTCGCCGGCAATGCGCGTCAGCGTCCCGCGTTCGATTTCGACCACGAGCAGCGTGCCGTCGGGCATGGCGATCGGTCCCTCGGGAAATCTGAGACCCGAGGCTATCGTGCGCGGATGGTTCATGACGGGCGCCCCCATGGCATATCAATGGAGCGGTCCGCGCGAGCGGACCGCTGGGAGGCGCGGAGTCTACACGATCCTGTCAGCCGGCAAAGCCGTGATACCCAGCTCTTGCAGGTTTCCTAAATGGATCGCTGATCGCCGGTCCCGACCTTCGTAACCGCGTCCATCATGGCCGTGACCATGCGCTGGCAATGGGTCGAGTATTGCTGGGCCGTCGATTGCAGATAGGCCGCTTGCACTTCGTACACTTCAGTCGGGTTCTTGCAATCCAGAAGCTTTTCGTGGAACGCGATGTCCTGCATCACCCGATCGGCCATGAAATGCAGCCCGTCCCGGTAGAGGCCGATCCCGCTCGACGCCATCGTCTCGCCGGCCGCAACTGCGGTCTGCGCCATCTCGTCGACCGTGTGCGCCATGTCTTCCACCGTGTGCGCCAGTTCCGGATCGATCAGCGTATCGGTGTCCGCGACCGCTGCCGGTGCCGCCGCTGCTTTTGCCGCAGGTTTTGCCGCTGTCTTCGTACCGCCGTTCTTGCGTGTGCCTGTCTCTGCCATTTTTTGTACCTCCTGTCCTGAATGGTTGGTTGGCCGCTTTTTCGCCTCTGTCAATAATGACAGGGAATTTTGAACACCGTTTGACGATCCGGTCTTCTCAGCAATCGAGAGCCGCCCGCCTATACCCGCGATAACCCGGCGTCAAGCACCCGCCGTGCCGAGCCGCTCGATTTTTTTTAGCCAGTCGCGACGGCGCCGGTCGGACGGATCTTCGACCATGCCGATGATACAATCGCGCACCGGCCCGAAGCCGCAAAACGACAAGATGTTGCGCTCCAGGCTCCTCAGTCCGTGCGCGAAATAGAACCAGCGAAAGAAAAAGGCCGGCATGCCCATCGTCACGATCACACGCGCCGAGCGTCCGCTCAGCCGCTTCTTCCAGAGCTTGCCCGGCCGCCCCTTTTCGAAGGCGAAACCCGGCCGCAGAACCTGTTCCAGAAACGCCTTCAACAGCGCCGGCATGGTGCCGAGCCATAGCGGATAAATGATGACGAGATGCTCCGCGTGCCAGATAGATTGCTGGACCGCCTCGACGAAATGCGGAGCCTCGGCGTGTTCCCAATCCGCTTTGCTTGAAAGCAGCGGCACATCCAGATGCGCCGGGACGATCATCGTCACCTCATGGCCGGCCGACACAGCGCCCTTGCGGTAGGCATCGGCCACGGCATGGCAGTAATGCCCGCCCTCGGGGTCCGGATGTCCCTGAATGATGGCGATGCGGCGTGCCACGCGGGCTCCTTCGATGAAACCGCAACGACGCTATGCGAAGCGTCGCCGCGTGGTCTTGAGAAAGATCAAGCACCTGCCAGCCGACAGTGTCGACGCATCCGGTTTTCGGATCGGGACTTTGATCTGCGACAAGATGAAAGCCCGTCGAACGTGGTCGTCTCGGTCCGTTCACGGCTGACGGAATCCGGCCGAAGAAAGGGACTGACATGCACGCAAAAACCATCCTGACCGTCCTTGCGGGCGACCAGCAGCCGGAAGACCTCGACCCGGCAATCGAATTCTGCCGCGAGAACGAGGCACATCTGTCCGTCTACCTCATCGGTGTTTCGCCACCACCGCCGACACTGACCTATGGCGGACTGCCGGCCGACGTCTGGGTGCAGGCCGTGGACGAGGCGCGTGACGAAATCGCCCAGCGCAGCGAAGCCGTGGAGGCGCATCTGAAAAGCTCGGACATCACGTGCGACGTCGCCTACGAACTGACGCCATCCAGCCTGATCGACGACGAAGTCGGCCGCCGCGCCCGCTATACGGACATGACCTTGCTGGTCTCCTCAGACGCCGAAGACGTGGCGCTGAAACACCACATTATCGGCGGGGCGCTGTTTGAATCCGACCGGCCGCTCCTGCTCCTGAACAAGGACCAGGCCGCCTTCAAGAATCCGAAGACTGTGGTGATCGCCTGGGATGCCAGCCGCGAAGCGTCCAAGGCCGTGAACGCCTCGATCGGGCTGCTCAAGACGGCGGACGATGTCCGGCTGGTGCTGGTCGATCCGGAACCGGTCAAATCCGGTCATGGCCCGGAACCCGGCAGCGACATGGCCACCTATCTGGCGCGGCACGGCGTCAAGGTTACGGTCGATCGGATCGCAGGCGCCGGACGCGGCGTCTACAACACGCTGATCCAGCACGCCGGTGACCATTCCGCGGACCTCATCATTATGGGCGGCTACGGGCATTCCCGGCTGCGCGAACGGGTGTTCGGCGGCATGACGGAATCCATGCTGCAGCAGACTGGCTTTCCGGTTTTGATGATGCACTGAGGGCGGCGCCCTCCTCCCTCCTTCAAACGACGGTGCGCCCGGCAGGTTCAGCCTGCCGGGCGCCGATGCGTGCCGTGTTGGATCACCCGGTTAAACCGGGTGAAGACGGCGTAGGGGTGGGGAGACAAGGATTTGCGAGAACAGCATCGGCGGCGCGCATGCAATCAGGCGGCGTTGTCATTGCACCGGTTCAGACTGCCCGTCCCGAATCCGTAATCCGACGGCTCGCCCGGCGGATCCAGGATGTCGCCCACCAACGCTCGCGCCGCGTATGACGCAGCGATGTCATCGGGGAGGCAAAGAGCCCCCTCCCCGCGCCGTCAGCGGACGATCCGTTAGTGCGCGAACAGCGTCGGCACCGTCATATGCGCGAGGATGCCGCTGGTTGCCGCGCCGAGCACGAAGTCATAAACGCGAGAATGGCCATAGGCACCCATGACGAGCAGGTCGGCTCCGGAATCGGCGGCCATGTTCAGCATCTCGTCGGCAACGGGGATATCGCCCTTGCGCAGGTTGCTGACATTGGCCTGAACGCCATGGCGCGCCAGGCTTGCGGCGATGTCGTGGCCGTGCAGCCGCATGTCGTCGGCCGACGCCTTGCCGGGTTCCACACCGAGGATCGTCACGTCACCGCTCTTTTCCAGGAACGGCATGGCCTCATAGGCTGCCCGCGAGGATTCTCGTGTACCGTTCCAGGCAAGCAGCACCTTGTCGCCGACGGACGTGAACTCGCCGAATTGCGGCATGACCAGAATCGGCCGTCCCGCGCCTAGAATCAGATTGCGGTGCAATTCGTGGTGATCGTAGGTGTCCTCAGTGCCGCCGGGCTGCGACATGATGATCAGATCGGCCGTCAGCGCATGTTCGATCAAGAGGTCGCTCATAGCTTCGGAGCGGGCAATGAAGGCTCGCCATTCGCTCGAATAGGAATAGCCGGAAGTCGCGCCTTCGAAAATTTCCTTCAGTTTGTTGCTTTCCTCCTGTTCGGCTTCCGACAGCCGCGCCAGAAGATCTTCGGTGAAATACGGGCCGACGCTGGAATGCAGAACGACCTGCCGGCCCGGATGCACGCCGACCAGATGCGCCTCGAACTTTTCCGCGACCATGGCCGCGAACGTGGTCAGTCGTTCGGCATTGTGGGTGTCAGTCAGACAAACCAAAATCGTTTTGTATGGCATGGCAGATTTCCGTCCTGGTTTGGAAAGTCTGTTAGGGGATTAGCGGTCCTGATCGGTCCGAAAGGGAGCGGTATCGACATTTGCCGGATCAGGTCCGGCTGGTCAGTCCGGTCCGGTCTTTCGCAGGTGACTCGAGGTTCGCCAGAATTGCGAACACAACCCGGGTCGGGCACACGGCCGGTTCCGCCGAGGCGGTGTGTGTGCGGTCGAGCCCGACGCGCCTTGCCGTTGCCTGACGCTCCTTGTCGTCCACCTGTTTCGCCATTCGCACGACCCCCCTTTCCGTTCCTGTGGTTACGCTTGCAGGCTAACCGCGGTGAACCGGGCGACCTTGATCCACGTCAACGCATGCCAGACCGGCGCGCGCGGAAAAAACATCGGCGTTTCAAGCGACAAGGTCGCTCAAGAGGAAGCCGATCCAATACGCGACGCCGGCGGCAGCGGCACCGATCACCAGTGTTTCCAGGCCGGAACGCCACCAGGGTTCGGGCGCCCAAAGGCTCTTTGCCGCACCGATCCCGAAGAACACACATCCGGTCATGACCGAGGCGACCGGAAACGGGTTCTCCATACCCCAAAGGTACGGCAGCAACGGGAATGCGCCGCATACGACGAAGGCGATGAAGGTCGCCGCGGCGGCACGCGCGGGACTGGGCAAGACGGTTGCCAGACCGTATTCCTCGGCCAGCATGAAACGGATCCAGCGATCCCGATCGGAGGTGATCGCCTCAACGGCGGATTGCAGCGTCTCGCCGGACAGCCCCTTGGCCCTCAGGATCTGACGCACTTCCTCGCGCTCGCCATCCGGTTGATTGGTGACATGGTCTTCCTCGACGAGCCTGATTCGCGCGACCCGGTCGCGATCGGCCTTCGTGCCGCTGTAATTGCCTGCCGCCATCGAAAAACCGTCGGCCAACAGGTTGGCAATACCGAGAATCACCACGATCTTGCCGGCCAGTGCCGCACCGACAACACCGGCGACAATCGCAAACGTGGTCACGGCGCCATCAATACCGCCATAAACGAAATCGCGCACATAGCTCGGGCGTCCCGGCGACCTGAGACGCCGGGCAATCTCTTCTGCCGAGTGCCCGTGATCGAGATCCTTCATTTTGTCCAGACAGATTTACGTGTTTGTGATTAGACTGACCTGCTCCGCGACGCATTGCGCGAGATCAAGACTTCTTCTTGATTTGCCTCATGGATCGGACCAATGTCCGGAAAAATGACAGGCCGCAGCTGCCAAGGCTTTGGGAGCAGATTGCGAACCTGCCCAATGGTCCGGTGGGCCAACGGGTGCGACGCTCCAAGCGGCGAAAAGTGTCAAAGGGCTGATGACGGACGGCAAGACGAAAGACCTCGACGCGGCAAAGCTCAGCGCAATTCTGGAATCCGCCGTCGATGCCATCATCACGATCGATGCCGACGGGCGAATCGAATCCGCCAATCCGGCCGCGTCACGCCTGTTTCAACATGACCTTGCGGACCTGATCGGAAGCAATATCAGCGTCCTGATGCCCGAGCCGCATCGCGACGCGCATGACGGGTATATCGCCCATCATCTTCGTACCGGCGAAAAGCGCATCATCGGAATAGGCCGGGAAATACAGGGTCTGAAGAAGGACGGGACGGTGTTTCCCCTGCACCTGTCCGTCAGCCGATTCGAGATCGACGGCGCGATCTATTTTACCGGTATCGTGCACGACCTGACGACGACGCGTCAGACGGAAATCGCCCTGCAACGCGCGCAGCGCATGGAGGCGATCGGCCAGCTGACCGGCGGAATCGCCCATGATTTCAACAATCTCCTGACCGTCGTCATCGGCAATCTGGAATTGATGGAAGGTCAGATCGAGGATGAATTCCTGCTCACGCTGCTCGGCGAAGCGCAGGAAGCGTCTGAACTCGGCGCCCGGCTCACCGAACGCCTGCTTGCCTTTGCCCGGCGCAGCCGTCTTGAGCCGGAGCGGGTCGACCTGAACACCATGGTCGTCGGTCTGACCGACCTCCTGCACCGCAGTCTCGGCGAACAGATCGAACTCGGCTCGGCGCTCAGCACCGATCTTTGGCCCGTCCGGGTCGACCGGGGCCAGGTCGAAAACGCGATCATCAATCTGGCGGTCAATGCGCGCGACGCGATGCCGGCCGGCGGGCGTCTGTTCATTGAAACAGGCAACGTCGTGGTCGAAGACCGTTTCGATGAGCGCATGGCGGACCTGAAACCGGGTGACTATGTGCGCTTGTCCATCTCGGACGACGGATGCGGCATTCCCTCGGAAATACTCGACCGGGTCTTTGAGCCGTTTTACACGACCAAGGACGTCGGACACGGTACCGGCCTTGGCCTGTCCATGGTCTACGGCTTCGTCAAACAGTCGAAGGGGCATGCCACGATCTACAGCGAGCCGGGCATCGGCACCACGGTCAATCTCTACCTGCCCCGTCATGAAGAAGCCGAAGAAGGCACCAACAGGATCACCGATCCATCGCATGCCACACGCGGTGCCGGCGAACACGTGCTCGTCGTCGAAGACGATGCGCGGGTCCGCGCCCTCACCGTCCGGCGCCTCGGGGATCTTGGGTATCGGGTAACCGAAGCGGCAGACGGGCCGGAAGCGCTGGAACTGCTCGACCAGTTCGGCGATATCGACCTGTTGTTTACCGATTTGGTCATGCCCGGCGGACTGAACGGATACGAACTCGTTGAACGGGCCCGCCAACGAGATCCCGGCCTGAAGGTCCTGCTGACCTCCGGCTATGCGGAAGACCTGGTCAATCCGGACCGGCTGAGCGAACGACAGGTCCGGCTCCTGCGCAAACCCTACCGTCAGACCGAACTCTCCGAAGCGCTCCGGATCGTTTTGTCGGAGACCGTGTGAAGCGGTTCGTATTCAAACGCGTTTTTCGACCTTGGCCGTAAACGTGTACCCGGCACCGCGTACGGTCTTGATAAGCTCGGGATGGGCCGGATCGCGCTCGATCTTCTTGCGCAGCCGGGCGATCTGATTGTCGATGCTGCGATCGTTCGCCGCCCAGTCCTGGCCGCGCAGATTGTCCATCAGGACGTTGCGGGTCATGACCCGGCCGGGATTGTTCACAAACACTTCCAGGAGGCTGAATTCGCCGGTGGTCAGCGTATTCTTGACGTTGTCATTGTCGCGCATGTCAAGGCGCTGGAAGTCCACCTGCCAGCGGTCGAAACAATAGGTCTGCGACCCCGGATCGGCGGGCCGTTCGCGATTTTCCCGGAGCGCAGCCTTGCTTTCGGCGCGGCGTAAAACGCTGCGTACCCGGGCCAGCACCTCGCGCACATGGAATGGCTTGGAAATGTAGTCGTCGGCACCGACCTCAAGGCCCACAA
>JANQQB010000472.1 GCA_028285165.1 Rhodobiaceae bacterium | reverse complement strand
AGGATCGGCGCGATGGATGCTCTCCCCGTCTTTGACGGCCATAACGACACGCTGTTGCGGCTGGTGCTGCGCAAGGGGACCGACAAGGAACGGGACTTTTTCTCCGAGGCCACCTTCGACCATATCGACTATCCGCGGGCGCGGCGGGGCGGGTTTGCCGGCGGGTTTTTTGCCATGTTCACGCCGTCGCGGCGCAATCCGGGCGCGGCCGACAAATACGATCCGGACGATCAAAGCAATTTCGGCGAACTGGACCAGGCGCGCGCCGTCGCGCTGACCCTGAAAATGGCGGCGCTCGCGCACCGGCTGGCGCGCAAGGCGCCGGACAAGGTGGCGATCGCAACCGACAGCGCGGCCGTCGCCGCCGCCATGGAGGGCGGGCCGATGGCGCTCCTCCTCCATATCGAGGGCGCGGAGGCGATCGATCCTGACTTTGCCGCGCTCGACGTGTTCCATGCCGCCGGCCTGCGCTCGCTCGGGCTCGTCTGGAGCCGGCCGAATGCCTACGGCACCGGCGTGCCGATGGCGCATCCTTCAAGCCCGGATCTCGGCGACGGGCTGACGGATGCGGGCAAGGCGCTGGTGAAAGCCTGCAACGACCGCAATATCCTGATCGACCTGTCGCATCTCAACGAAAAGGGGTTCTGGGACGTTGCGGCAATCACCGCGCATCCGCTCGTTGCCACCCATTCCAACGCCCATGCGCTCTGCCCGAGCGCGCGCAACCTCACCGACAAACAGCTCGACGCGATCGCGGAGACCGACGGCGTCGTCGGCATCAATTTCCATGTCGGCTTCCTGCGCGAAGACGGCAAGTTCCGCTCCGACACGCCGATCGAAACGATCGTGCGCCACGCCGACCACCTGATCGCCCGCCTCGGCGAAGACGGCGTCGCGCTCGGCTCGGATTTCGACGGCTGCATGGTGCCGCGGGACATGGTCGATGTGGCTGGGCTGCCGAAGCTGATCGCGGCGTTTCGCGAGGCGGGGTATGGGGAAGAGTTGATTGAGAAGATCTGTTTTCGGAACTGGGTTTCGGTTTTGCAGCGGACGATTGGGTGAGGGGTGGTCGGTGCTTTGTTCGGGGACAGGGTTTGCTTGTGTTCGGGGAGATGGTGGACACTTGGTGACCGGATCTGCAATCGTCTTCGCCGTTCGCTGACATCATCCGCCGGACCGATTTACCTGCCCCTTTTCCCCCGCACTCCGTCATCCTCCGGCTTGTCCGGGGGATCCAGACTGCCAAGCGAAAACGGTGGCGCCGCTGGATCGCCCGGTCACGCCGTGCGATGACGGATTGGGGTGAGGTGGTGTGCTTATGGGACGCCACGGTGCTTTCCATTAAGCGGTCCTGACCAGCTGAAACCACGTCTCTTCTCGCGCAAGCTTTCTGCAGCGTACCATGCCGTTCGGGGACATGGTTTGCGGGCGTTCGGGGACAGGGTGGACACCGGCCGTCCGGATCCGCGGCCGTCTGTCATCGTTCGTTTACATTCCCCGCCCGACCGGTTTGCCTGCCCCTTTTCCCGCACTCCGTCTTCCTCCGGCTTGTCCGGGAGATCCAGACTTCCGGGCGAAAACGGTGGCGCCGCTGGGTCGCCCGGTCAAGCCGTGCGATGACGGATTGGGGTGAGGTCGTCGTGCTTTTCGGCGCTGTATTGCCTTCCACGAAGCCTTGGTGAAGCGCAGGTGCCGCGATTGTTCGCACGCAGGCCTTTTGGAGCGCACACCTCTGTTCGGGGACATGGTTTGTTTGTGTTCGGGGACAAGGTGGACACTTGGTGACTGGATTCGCCAATCCTGAGCTGGATTCAGAACGTGCCAGTATCCGTCGCTCCGAGGCGCATGGAGCCGTTGGGTCGCCAGGGATGTCTCTGACGGGGACGCCCCAAAATCTGTTTCGGATCCGAATCGAAAGCCGGGTGAGTCATTCCCGTTAGGCTATTGGAATCACAGTTCTTCCTGAAACAAATTGGCGATCGACCCCATGTTTTTATTCCGGCAAATGATCGGGCGATGTTTTGGCGGATTCGGATCGTTTAAATCTTCCATAGCCGGTTGCGGCTTACCGCTGGATCACCCGGTTAAACCGGGTGAAGACGGCGGGAGGGAGGGAATGCGGGCCATTTGAGCGGTCAGGCGTTTTCCATCCGCCATGCAGTGAGCGCGCTCGCCGATTTCGCGCCTTCATTCATGCCCCACTCCGTCTTCCCCCGGCTTGACCGGGGGATCCAGACTGTCGAGCGGAAACGGATGCGCCGCTGGGTCACCCGAACAAGCCATGCAATGATGGTGGGTGGAGTGGTGGGGTACAAGTTTCCGATGCAGTCGCGCCTGCCGGAAGCATTAGGCATCGCACTATCTACGTCCGCCTGTCGCCACGGGACGCACCGGCATCACCCTCACTCCTCCCGCCGATAAATGATCACCGACAGATACGTCGCCGGCAGCTCGGTTAACTCTTCCGGTCCGTGCCGCACGGCTGAGTCAAAGAGCAGGGAATCGCCGGGCGACAAGTCGTAGACACGGTCACCATGGCGGTAGGCGACGCGGCCGGTGAGCATGTGAATGAATTCGACGCCGGCATGGCGGAACTGGGTGTAGGCCTCAGCGTCGGGGGCGAGGGTGATCAGGTAGGGTTCGGCGGAGACGACGCCGCGAAGCGCGTGGCCGAGGAGTTCGTAGCGGTGGCCGGCTTTGGTGCCGCGACGGTCGATGGTGACGCCCTTGCCGGCGGGCACATAGGAACAATCGCCGCGGTGTTCGGTCTCGGCAAAGAAGTCCGCGATTGGGACGCCGAGCGCGCCGGCGAGCGCGGCGAGCGTCGAGAGCGACGGGGAGATACCGCCGTTTTCGATTTTTGAGAGCATGCCGACGGAAATGCCGGCAAGGCCCGCCAGTTCCGCGCCGGTCATGTCGCGCTGTTTGCGCAAGGACCGGATGGTCAGGCCGATCGCCGCCTCCAGGCTCGGCGCGCCGGCCGTCGGCGGCGCGGCGGAGCCGGTGGCGAGCGGAGCAGCTTTCGTTTGGTCGTCCGTCACCGGAGGCACCGGATCAGCAATCGAGCGTGTTCTGGCGCTCCCAGTCGGTCAGGTGCCTTGTGTAGTCGGTCCATTCGGCGTTTTTCAGTTTCAGGAAACCGGCCGAAAACTCCTCGCCGAGGGCGGCCTTCATGGTCTTGCTGGCGTCGAATTCGCGCAAGGCATCCAGAAGATTGAGCGGCAGGCGGCGGACCTTTCCGGCCTTGTCGCCATCGACATACATGTTGAGGTCAAGGCGCTTGCCGGGGTCGGTCTTCTTGGTGATGCCGTCGAGGCCGGCGGCCAGAAGCCCGGCCGGCAACAGATAGGGATTGGCGGCGCCGTCGGCGAGGCGTACCTCGAAGCGGCCGGCATCGGGAATGCGCACCATGTGCGTGCGGTTGTTGCCGCCATAGGTGACCGTGTTCGGCGACCATGTGGCGCCGGACGATGTCACCGGCGCGTTGAGGCGCTTGTAGGAATTGACCGTCGGATTGGCGATCGCGGTCAGCGCCGGGGCATGCGCCATCAGGCCGCCGAGGAAATGATAACCGAGCTTTGAAATGCCCAGATCGCCCTTGTTGTCGAGGAACAGGTTCTTCTTGCCGGCCTTGTCCCACAGGCTGACATGGGCGTGGCAGCCATTGCCGGTCAAATGCGCGAAAGGTTTCGGCATGAAGGTGGCGCGCAGGCCGTGTTTTTCGGCGATCGCTTTGACCATGTATTTGAAAAACGCCATGCGGTCGGCCGTTACCAGCGCGTCGGCATAGTCCCAGTTCATCTCGAACTGGCCGTTCGCGTCCTCGTGGTCGTTCTGGTAGGGGCCCCAGCCGAGCGTCTGCATGACGTCGCAGATTTCCGAAATCACGTCATAGCGGCGCATCAGGGCGGACTGGTCGTAACAGGGCTTGGCCTGCCGGTCGCCGGGATCGGAAATGTCGGAACCGTCCGGCAGGATCAGGAAATATTCGCACTCGACCCCGGTCTTCAGGCGATAGCCGGATTCCGCCGCCTGGGCGACGACCCGCTTCAGTGTGCCGCGCGGCGCCTGGGCGACCGGTTGGCCTTCCATGTAGAGATCGGCAGCAAGCCAGGCGACTTCCGGCTTCCAGGGCAATTGGATCAGGCTGTCGGGGTCGGGAATGGCGAACATGTCCGGATCGGCCGGGCTCATGTCGAGCCAGGCGGCAAAACCGGCAAACCCCGCGCCCTCCTTCGCCATGTCGCCGATCGCCGAGGCCGGCACCAGCTTGGCGCGCATCGTGCCGAACAGGTCGACGAAGGAAATCAGGAAATAGCGGATGCCCTTGCTCTTGGCCGCCTTGACCAGATCGGTTGCCATATCGTTCGTCCTCTGGGTTTGTTTTGTTAAAATGAGGGGAGCGGCCTAACGGCCGGGAATCCAGTCGGTGCCGGCAAGCGGGACGCCGGCCATGGCGGCGGCCTCGACGGAAAGCGCGACCAGATCGTCCGGTTCCAGATTGTGCACGTGGCTCTTGCCGCAAGCGCGGGCGAGCGTCTGGCATTCGAGCGTCATGACGGCGAGGTAATTCGCAAGCCGCCGGCCGGCAAGCTCCGGATCGAGACGGCGGGCGAGGTCCGGGTCCTGGGTGGTGATGCCGGCCGGATCGTTGCCCTCGTGCCAGTCGTCATAGGCGCCGGCCGTGGTACCGAGCGCCTGGTAATCGGCCTCCCAGGCCGGGTCGTTGTCGCCGAGCGCAACCAAAGCGGCCGTACCGATCGAAACGGCGTCGGCGCCGAGCGCCAGGCATTTGGCGACATCGGCACCGTTTCTGATGCCGCCGGAGACGACCAATTGCACCTTCCGGTGCATGTCGAGATCCTGCAGCGCCTTCACCGCCGGGCGGATCGCGGCGAGCGTCGGCAGGCCGACATGTTCGATGAAAACGTCCTGAGTCGCGGCCGTGCCGCCCTGCATGCCGTCGAGCACAACGACATCGGCGCCGGCCTTTACCGACAGGGCCACGTCGTAATAGGGGCGCGAGGCGCCGACCTTGA
>JANQQB010000445.1 GCA_028285165.1 Rhodobiaceae bacterium | reverse complement strand
CCCGAACGCCGCCGACGGCCAGTCGGCGGTCGGTGATCCGTCGATTGCCGACCAGGCATCGGCACCGAGCGCCAGCTCGCTCAGGAAACGCATATCGACCGTCGTCAGGTCGAGGGAACCGGTCAGCCGCGGCGTCGCCTTGCTGGCGTCGTAGACAAGATCGCCGGCGAGCGGGCCGCCCCCGAACAGTCCGGACACCTTGCGCAGGGTCAGCTTGTCCGCCTGCCCTGAGACGACCGCCGAAAGGTCGACCGGAATCTTGCCGGCAAGGATCGGCACCATGCGACCGACCAGCAGCAGCGACGAGGCCAGATCGTCGGTGCGGCCGCTGATCGTGCCGTCAAGGTTCGGCGCCTTGCCTTCCGCGAGCGTCACCGTTCCTTCGAAATCGGCACCGGCCAGGCCCGTCCGAATGTCCGCCCGTCCCTTCAATCCGCCAGCTGCCGTGCCCGCAAGCGCCACCGTCACCTGGCCGTCATCGGCCGCCGCCAGCGGCAGGACATCGAACCCCAGCTGACGCAGCAATTGGGTACCGTCCTGATTCGCGGCCCGGACGGCGACATCGATCTCGGCCTCGCGCCAGCGGTCCACCCGGCCGGCAAAGGCCAGCCGGTGGTCGAGCGACGTGCGACCGACATCGCCTTTCAGAGTCAGGTCGGCCTCGGTCCCGCCTCTGCGGGCGCGCGCCTCCAGCCGACCGGTCAGCGCGAGCGGTGCCAACATCGATCGACGGCGCTGCAGGGCTTCAACGATCGGACTCTCCGGCACGAGCGCATCGAGAACCCGGGTCAGGCCGGTAATGTCGGTTGCAAAAACCGACATGTCGAATGCCCCGGCCGGTGTGGTCAGGGCATCCTTGACCGTCCCGCTGGCATCGACTTCGGTGCCGCCGAGATCTTCGACGAAAAAGCGGTCCACAATCAGCGCCCCGTTTGCAAAAGCGGCGTTGACGTCGACGCCTTCGATGTCGACCGACGCGATGCGGATCTTGCCGGCGCTGAGCTTGATCAGCGAATCCAGATCGGCCACCGGCGCGGTGTATCGGGCAACCAGATTGGCCGTTCCGGGTGTGTCCAGATATTGGTCAAGGTCGAGACTGTCCGCCGTTGCCGTGACGGAAAGACTGGATGGTTTGTCCGGACCGTTGGAAAACCAGCTGGCCGATCCCGACACCGTGGACTCGCCGATCTTGGAAAAGAACGTATCCACCTCCACCGATCCGGCCCGGGCCTGGAAATTGGTGTCGATCTCGAACGGATCGAGCCGTCCGATCTTGGCGTTTTCGGGATCGAGCCAGCCGATCAGTGCGGACGGTTGCGGCGCTCGCATCAGGACGCGGCCGGAAAACGAGGTGGACGACGTCAGCCCGAGCAGGCCCTCGGCGGCAAATCCGGTGCGACCCGGCAATGTTGCGGAAATCGCATCGATCGCCCAACCGTCGGCGCGGGTGCCTGCCTTGATGGCGACGTTCTCGATCAAGCCGCCGGCAACCACGATACCGGGGATCTTCATCGACAGGCGCCCGGGGACACCGGACCGGGGGGACGCCTTTATCAGCGCGACGATGTGTTCGAACGCTTCGGGAATCGACAGCGGATCGGACGGTCCCTGACCGAGCGCGCGGTCGAGGTCGATCTGACGCGCAATGAGGTCGGCGTTGAACCGCGGCGCGTCACCCAGCGTGACCGCCGCATCGCCCTCGAGCCTAAGGGATCGGTCTTCGGATCCGATCGCGATATCAAGCTCGCTGGCCCGGAACGCCTCCGCATCGAGAAGGAACCGCCCCTCGGCCCGGACCGGGTTCGTCTCCTCCTCTTCGTCGGCCTGCACACGCTCGGCGACCATGGTGCCTTCGTAGGTCAGCCGCCCGGTCTGGGACGTCATCACGCCATCGAGCGCCAGGCTCATCGGCAGGCTGGCCGGCGTCGCCCGCAGTTTGACCTGCAGCCCCTCCCCGTCGCGGTAAATGCCGGTGCCGGCTTGCAGCGACAGCGGCATACCGTCGAACACGGCGCTGCCGTCAATCTTGTAGGGTCCGAAAAGCGAACGCGCCTCCAGACTGAAACCGACATCGTCGAAGGCGTAACGCTGCCCGGAGGCAAGGTCGTCGACACGAATGCGACCGCTCTGGACCGACAGGGTCCCGATCGAAAACTGCGCCGGATCAAGCGGCAGCCGACTTTCGGTTCCCTCCTGGGGCAGGAACCAGGAGAGCCGTCCCGTTTCGTCGAGCGTCAGATCGAGGTCCGGTTCGTCGAGCCGCATGTCGAGCACCCGGACTTCGCCCTTGATCAGCGGGGTGAGTTCGATGTCGACCTCGAAACGGCCGACCGTCATCAACGGCGATTCCACATCGCCGATGCGCACGTCGGTGAAGGTGAGCGAGGGAACCGGGAAAAGGCGCGCGTCGGCTGTACCCAGCACCTTGACGCGATGCCCGAACAGCCGTTCGCCCTGCGCCTCGAACGCGTGCCGATAGGCCGTCCAATCGATGAAGTAGGGACCGATGAGAGCCGTCAGCAGCACGACGATGATCAGCGCGCCGATCGTATTGTAGAGCCAGTTCAGCTTCGATCTCCGTTACCGCAACGCCGGCCGCCGGGCGCCTTCACGCCAGGATCTTGCCAGGATTCATGATATTGTACGGGTCGACGGCTGACTTGACGAGCCGCATCAGAGACAGCGATTCCTCGCCGAGTTCCCGGCCGAGATACTTCCGCTTGCCCTGCCCGATCCCATGTTCGCCGGTGCAGGTCCCCTCCATATCGAGGGCGCGCCAATTGAGCCGTTCGACAAACCCTTCGGCACGGGCATCCTCGTCCGTATCGTCCATATCGGTCAGGACGAGGACGTGGAAATTGCCGTCTCCGACATGGCCCACGATCGGGGCGATCAGCCCGTTCTCCTCGATATCCGCGCGGGTCGCCTCCACACATTCCGCCAGCCGGGAGATCGGCACGCAGACATCGGTTGAAACGCCCTTGGCGCCCGGCCGAAGCCCAAGAGACGCCCAATAGGCATCATGTCGCGCCTGCCACAATTTGTTGCGGTCCTCTGCCTGGGTCGCCCATTGAAACGTGCCGCCGCCGCATTCCGACGCGATTTCGCCGAACAGGTCCGATTGTTCCGTCACCGAGCCTTCCGTTCCGTGGAACTCCACGAACAGCGCCGGCTGTTCGGGCAGCGACAATTTCGAATAAGCGTTCGAGGCCTTGACCTGCAGCGTGTCCAACAATTCGATCCGCGCCACCGGAATACCGGACTGAATGGTCATGATAGTCGCATTGCAGGCCGATTCCACATCCGGAAACGAGCAGACACCGCCGGCAATCATCTCCGGGATGCCATACAGCTTCAGGGTGATCTCCGTTATCACGCCAAGCGTGCCCTCCGAGCCGATGAGCAACCGGGTCAGGTCGTAGCCGGCTGACGATTTCTTGGCCCGCGACGCCGTCTTGACCAATTCGCCGTTGGGCATGACCGCCTCGATGGCGATCACATTGTCGCGCATCGTGCCGTAGCGCACGGCATTGGTTCCGGAGGCCCGCGTCGCGCACATGCCGCCGATACTGGCATCGGCGCCCGGATCAATCGGAAAGAACAATCCGGTGTCGCGCAGATAGGCATTGAGCTGCTTGCGTGTGATCCCCGGCTGAACGACACAATCCAGGTCCTCCGGATGGACTTCCACGACAGCGTTCATGCGCGAAGTGTCGATCGACAGGCCGCCGAGCGGCGCATTGACATGGCCCTCGAGAGATGTCCCGGTTCCGAACGGGATGACCGGCACCTTGTAGGTCGCGCAGACCCGTACGGCCTCTTCGACATCGGATTTCGATTCGGCAAACAGGACCGCATCCGGTGCCTCGTTCGGCAACCACGTCGTCGTATGCCCATGTTGTTCGCGCACCGCCTGGGACGTCACAAGGTTTTCGCCAAACCGCTGGCGCAACACGCCGATCGCGGACTCAACCGCCTCCTTTCGGGTCTCCGGTTCCAGGTCCACGATGCTCATTCCGGTCTCCCTTTCGCCTGCACGGTCCGCGCGTCATGCCGCGGCATCCGGCACGTTCTTGCTTTGTGTCGAATTCGACCCGTTTATATACCAATCCGGTGCCGGAAAACAGGAGAAGCAGGGTCGCGGGCCGGTCGACAGGCGCTGCGCTGGACCCTTTCTTCCGGTTACCTTAATCAGGAAACACCGAGGGGGATGGTACCGTGCCCCCGGACAACCGAGATTTCCTTCCCGTCACACAAATCAACGGGTTACGCCATGCCTTCAGAACCGTCCGGATTGTTCCGCTCGACCGTCATGTCGATCGAGCCGGCTTGGATCGACTATAACGGTCATTTGAACATGGCGTATTACAATGTCCTGTTCGACCGGTGCATCGACGCTGCATTTGAGGTTTTCGGTCTCGGACCGGATTACATCAGGACACGCGACGCGTCGTTTTTCACCGCCGAGGTCCATGTGTGTTACCTCCGCGAACTCGCCGAGACGGACAAAGTTGTGTGCGAACTGCAATTCCTCGATTGCGATGCCAAGCGCGCGCACGTCTTCCAGACGCTCTACCATGCCGAAGACGGCTGGGTATCGGCCACCCAGGAACAGATGTCGTTGCATGTCGACATGCAGGCCAAGAAAGTCTCGCCCTGGCCGGAAGATGTGATGGCGCGGATGGACGAGATGCGCCAGGCCCATGCCGTCCATGCCTGGCCGGACCGGGCGGGGCGGCGAATCGGCATTCATCGGGCCGTTGCCGAACAATCGGCGAAGGCGTAAGCTTCGATTATGGGCCGGGCCGCGATAGGCTGGATCGCGGCAGGCCGGCCGGTTTCGGTCGGTTGCGAGCGGTCTGAAGTCCAATGCACCGTCCTTGGACTTCTTGCCGCGATCCGGACACATTCCAGTCCCCGTCCGAACAGGCCGTTGTTTCGGGGTCTGCGCCGGATCGGGCAGCCAATGTCGAGTCACGGGCCGCGTCATGGTCAATCTGGTCCGCCGAACGGTCACAATGGTGACGTCCTGGATCGAGCCGAACCTGCGGCTGTTCCTTTCGACGCGTCAATTTCACCTTTGGTGCCTGGCCGTTCTCGTCGGCTTCGGGGTTGCCCTGATGGCGGTTGCCTTTCGGGAAGCAATCGGCCTCGTCCAGCTAAGCTGGCTCGGCACCCGATCCGAACAGGTGGCGTCGGCTGCCGCCGACCTCCCGTGGTGGGTCATCCTGCTCGCGCCGGCCGTCGGCGGCCTGGTCGTCGGCGTGATCCTGCAACGCCTGATGGGCGGGCGCCGTGCGGGCGGCGTGGCCGATGTGATGGAAGCCAAGACGTTCGGCGGCCGCACGCTCGATCTGAAACACGGCCTGTACAGCGCGCTCGTGACGACAATCTCGCTCGGAAGCGGCGCCAGTGCTGGCCGCGAGGGACCGATCGTGCATCTCGGCGGAACGATCGGCGCAGCGATTTCAGGGTATCTGCGCCTGCCGGACAATGCTCGCCGGGTTCTTCTGGCCTGCGGCGTCGCAGCAGCGATTTCGACGTCGTTCAACGCACCGCTGGCCGGTGTGTTGTTCGCCCATGAAGTCATCCTCGGCCACTATGCGTTTTCCGCGTTCGTGCCGATCGTCATTGCGTCGGCGGCCGGCGCCGTCGTGTCACGCATTTATTTCGGCGACGCGGCGGCCTTTGTCATTCCCGACTATCAGGTGACGTCGTTCTGGGAGTTCCCCGCCTTTGCGATCCTCGGCATCACATGCGCCGTGGTGGCCATCATCTTCCAGTTCGCGCTGATCGGAACCGACTGGGTCGCCCGTCATGTGACGATCCCGCTGTGGATGCGGCCGGTTATCGGCGGGCTCATGGTTGGTGCAATCGGGGTGTTCTTTCCCGAAATCCTGGGCGTCGGCTACGAAGCGACGGACCTTGCCCTGCGCCAGGAACTGCCGATCACCCTCATGCTGATGCTGCTTGTCGCCAAGACCGCCGCGACGGCGATCACACTGGCCTCGCGGTTTGGCGGCGGCATCGTCGCGCCGGCCTTCTTTATTGGCGCCATGACGGGCGGTGCCTACGGCCTGATTGCCGCGTCCGCCTTTCCCGACCTCGCCTCAAGCCATGGCCTGTATGCCATTCTCGGCATGGGCGCCGTCGGAGCGGCCATTCTCGGCGCGCCGCTTTCCACCACCATGATCGTGTTCGAACTGACCGGCGGCTACGGCATTTCCATTGCGCTCCTGCTATCGGCTGCGATTGCGACCGGTCTGCATCAGGCGATCCACGGCCGATCGTTTTTCCACTGGCAATTGGAGACGCGCGGCCTGATTCTTCAGGAAGGCCCCCATGCCTGGCTCGTCAAACGGGTCACGGTACGCGACTTCATGGTCCGCAATCCGCCGGATTCGGCGCCGGAAGTCTACGATCCCGATACCGACGGACCGAGTCTCACGCCGGGCGATTCGCTCGAAACCGCACTGCGGGTCTTCGATGACAGCGGCAAGACGACGCTGCCGGTCGTCGATCCGCATCAGCCGACAGCAGTGGTCGGCAGTGCAGCACACCTCAAAGCGCTGAATTATTTCAATTCGGCGCTCATTGAGCAGAGCGTCGAGGAACATCGCTGACCGAGTCTCAGCAAATTCCTGGAATACAGAAAATATTTACGATATTTTTCTAAAATATTTTCTCATAGATACAAAATTTTGCCAGAATGAATATCGATAATAAATAGATACACAGTTTATATTCGAATGAATATTTCATTTCATATGATTTTATCAAAATATTAACTCACCATGCATAATACGCATGGCTGTTATGCTTTGCAGAGACTGGTATAAACTATTGAAATCACCTATTTCAGATCCCGTTAGGGAAAACGCTCGGGTTGTTTGCCTGTTCGGAGAAAAGCCGGCGGGCAATGCGTCAAAAACAGTCGATCAGAAGACCGGTCTTGCCATCCAGGCAGCGGTCGTCGGTCACGAACCCGGAGAGAAAATATGTCAGCACTTTCTTCTGCCCTGCACGGAAACCCGCGTTCCGCAAGCCCTGCCCGCCCGTCGGTGTTTCGCCGCGTCCTCAACGCGATGGTCGAAGCCCGCATGCGCGAAGCCCAGCGTCAGGTGAATACCTACCTCCTCGAGCTGGACGATCAGACGCTCGCGGCCCACGGCTATTCCCGCTCGGAACTGAAAAAGACCGGAACCACGTTCCGCACGTTCTAAGACCTTCGAGCCGATAGGTCCGAACCACCATGCCCGCTCCCGGCTCTTACCGGGGGCGGGCATCGCTTTTTTTGAGGCAGACAGAGACCGGGCAGCGCCGATATCACCGGGAGCGGCGCTCCAATACGAGCGTCAGCCAGCCCGCATCGAACAAGCGGCGGACGAGAACCAGGCCAAAGGGGCGATAGGCGGCCAGGATTCGCCGTCCGTCTTCCGGCCGCAATCCGGACAGAATGAGCGTCGCCGACGGCGCCAGATGGCGGGCGAGATCGGGCGCGAGCGCAGCAAGCGGTCTTGCGATGATGTTGGCAAGGACGAGATCGAATGGCGCCGCGCCGGCAAAGGCCGGGTGCCGGAAACCGTCCGCTGCAACGATGTCGACCAGGCCGGCAACGCCGTTGATCCGTGCGTTCTCTCGGGCTGTCGTCACGGCGACCGGATCGATATCGCTCGCCAGTACCGGGTGCCGAGTTGTCATCGCACAGGCAAAGGCCAGAACCCCCGAACCGCACCCGAGATCGAGCATGCGCTCCGGCGATCTGGACTTCAGAACCGTATCGAGCGCCAGCAGACATCCCCGCGTCGATCCGTGATGCCCGGTCCCGAACGCCAGATTGGCATCGATTTCGATATTGTGCCCGAAGCCGCGGCGATGCGCTCGATCATGACTGCCGTGCACCAGAAACCGGCCGGCCGATACCGGCGCAAGTCCGGCAAGACTGACGGCGACCCAGTTGCGATCCGGCAGGTCTTCCAGTTCCACTGAGAGCAAATCGTAGGCGTCACCCAGAACCGCCCGCAACCGGCTTTCAGCCGTTTCCCGGTCGAGATCGAAAAACAGGATTTCCACCGCCCAGGGACCGCCTTCGGCGGTTGCGAAACAGGAAATCGGAAAGCCGTCGTCTTCGAAGGCCGGTTCAATCAGCCGCGCATACCGTTTGGCCGTCGCTTCGTCGGCAAGGAAGCGCGCCTGGATGGGATTCATGCTCGGATCGCGCCTCGTTGACGGGCTCGCCGTCGCGTCAATGCCGCTCGACAAACGAATCCACGACCCGTTTCCGCCCCGCCTTTTCGAAGTCGATGGTGAGTTTGTTGCCGTCGATGACCGCGATCGCGCCATAGCCGAATTTCTGGTGGAAAACCCGCTCGCCCACCGAATAGTCGGAGGCGCCGCCGATCACGCTCTTGGCGACCAGTTCGCCTTCGATCAGCCGCGGACCGCTGCGTTTCTGACCACCGCTGGACCCCGACCGATTGTTGCGCTGCGCCCGCTGCCAGCCCGGCGTCGAATAGGTGCTGTCGAACGGATCGCTGACATCGAACCGGCTGGCACCATAGCCGCCCATCCCGCCGGCACCGTACCCGCCATAGCTCGACGCCTGGTCCAGCACATCGACGGCGGCTTCGGGCAATTCGTCGACAAACCGCGACGGGATCGTCGATTGCCAGAGCCCGTGGATCCGGCGGTTCGAAGCAAACCAGATCCGTGCCCGTTTGCGCGCCCGGGTAAGCCCGACATAGGCGAGCCGGCGTTCTTCTTCGAGGCCCGAGCGCCCCCCCTCGTCGAGCGCGCGCTGATGGGGAAACAATCCCTCTTCGAAACCCGGCAGATAGACCGTGTCGAATTCCAGCCCCTTGGCCGAGTGCAGGGTCATCAGGCTGATCGCATCTTCGTCCTCGCCGCGATCCGTATCCATGACCAGCGAGATGTGTTCCAGGAATCCTTGCATGGATTCGAACTCCTCCATGGAGCGCAGGAGTTCCTTCAGGTTTTCCAGCCGACCCGGGGCTTCCGCCGATCGGTCGTTCTGCCACATCTCGGTGTAGCCGGATTCATCGAGGATGATCTCGGCCAGTTCGATATGCGACAGCGCATCCGCCTGGCCGCGCCACCGGTCGAAGCAGTCGACGAGCGCCTTCAGGGCGCCGCGCGCCTTAGGCCGTAGGTCTTCGGTCAGCACGAGTTCACGCGCGGCAGCAAGCAGCGGCACGTCACGGGCGCGGGCAAAGGCGTGGATCAGCTTCATCGTTGCGTCGCCGAGACCGCGTTTCGGCGTATTGACGATCCGTTCGAACGCCAGATCGTCGGCCGGCTGCATCGTCGCGCGGAAATAGGCGAGCGCATCGCGGATTTCCATGCGTTCGTAGAACCGCGGCCCACCGATCACACGATACGGCAGGCCAAGCGTGACGAACCGGTCCTCGAACTCGCGCATCTGGAACGAGGCGCGCACCAGAATGGCCATATCGTTCAACCGATGCCCCTTGGTCTGAAGGGATTCGATGTCGTCGCCGATCGCCCGGGCCTCTTCCTCCGAATCCCAGGCCGAGGCGACCAGAACCTTTTCGGCATCCGGGTCGTCGAGTTCGGTGAACAGGGTCTTGCCGAGCCGGCCTTCATTATAGGCGATCAGGTGTGACGCGGCGGCCAGGATCGGCGGCGTCGACCGGTAATTGCGTTCCAGCCGGACAACCTTCGCGCCGGGAAAATCGTGTTCGAACCGCAGGATGTTGTCGACTTCCGCGCCGCGCCAGCCGTAGATCGACTGGTCGTCGTCGCCGACACAACAGATATTGCGATTGCCCTGGGCGAGCAGTCGCAGCCACAGATATTGCGCGACATTGGTATCCTGATACTCGTCGACCAGCATGAAACGAAACCGGCCCTGAAAGTCCTTCAAGACGTCCTCATGGGTCCGGAAGATCTCGATCGGATGCAGGAGAAGGTCGCCGAAATCGGTGGCGTTCAGGACCCTGAGCCGGTCCTGGTAGGCCTTGTAGAGCGCGCCGCCCCGGCCGTCGCCGAAAGCCCGAGCTTCCCCGGCCGGAACGTCGTCAGGCTTCAAGCCCCGGTTCTTCCAGCCGTCGAGATGCGAAGCGAACTGACGCGCCGGCCAGCGCTTGTCATCCAGCCCCTCGGCCTGGATCAATTGTTTGATGAGCCGGATCTGGTCGTCGGTATCGAGGATCGTGAAGTCCGACTTGAGCCCGACAAGTTCCGCGTGACGGCGCAGGATCTTCACGCCGATCGAGTGGAACGTGCCGGGCCATTGCATGCCCTCCACGCCGCCGCCGATCAGTGTCTCGATCCGGTCCTTCATTTCGCGCGCGGCCTTGTTGGTGAAGGTCACCGCGAGGATCTGGCTCGGCCAGGCCTGGCCGGTGGCGAGGATATGCGCAATCCGGGTCGTCAGCACCCTTGTCTTGCCGGTTCCCGCCCCTGCCAGCACCAGCACCGGTCCCTCGACCGTCTCAACGGCTTCGCGCTGTTCCGCGTTCAGCCCCTCCAGATAGGTGGGCTTGGTACGGGCGGCCATGGCCCGCGCCGCAATTCCGCCTCCGGCGGGCGCAGGCGCAGCGATATCGTTTGAAGCGGACGGCGGTGATGCCGGCATTTTGTGTCCCCAATCCGGTTGCTTCGGGTCGGACGAGCCCGAATCTCCGACCGAGCGGCGACTATATCAAGGCGACACCCGTTCGGCCATGCGGCCCGGCAACCGGAAGGCGCTCGACTTATTGAACCATGACGCCGTTCCGGAAGGCGCATTTGGCGGAGCCAGCACTCTCCGTACGCCCGCACCGGCCTTTGCCGTGCGGTCGTTGCCGTCGGGTAGGCCCCTCATACCAGGTTCCATCCGGCAGCACGAAACGCGCCCGGCCGCGCAACCTGTCGTTTTTGAACGTGCCGGATATCTGCATGCCCTTGCTGGTCACGAACGAGCCTTCGCCGTGCCGCACCCGATGGCGCCATGCCCCGTCATACCGCCCGCCATCGGGATAGGTCATGATTCCCTGGCCGTGCGGACCCGCATTGCGAATATCACCCTCATAGACCCGGCCGTCGGCAAACCGGATCCGGGCGCGCATCAACCGGCCATCCGTCAACTCGCCCTCGAAGAGGTCGCCATTTCCCGTATTGAGCGTGACCGGTCCGACAAACCGGCCCTCCCGCATGCGTCCGCTGATTTCCGACCGGCGGGTCAGTTCGCCATACCGCGTCTCCGTCACGAGCGTACCCTGGCCGCTCGCAATCCCGTCGGAACATCCGCCGGACCATGTGGCCTCAGCCTTCTCAGGGACCTTGTTCATGAAGATCCGACAGCCCTCGCTGGTTTCCAGCCAGGCCGCAGCGGCCAATGCCGGCGCGAACACACCGAACAGGACAAGGGCGGCAAGCCCCTTCAAGACGCGCATTGCTACTCCCTAGCCAACCGCCCGGCCCCGTTCCACCGCATCAGGAATCGACCATCGCGATCCATCCGGCCTCGTCAATCACTTCGATGCCGAGTTCCTCGGCTTTTTTCAGTTTCGACCCGGCGCCGGGTCCGGCAACCACCAGGTCGGTCTTTTTCGAGACCGACCCGGAGACCTTTGCACCAAGCCGTTCGGCCTGCGCCTTCGCCTCGTCCCGGGTCAATTGTTCCAGGCTGCCCGTAAAGACGATCGTCTTGCCGGCAACCACCGTATCGGTGCGCGCGGTTTCGACCGGCACCGGCCGGACTTCCTTCAAGAGCGCGTGTACGACGTCCGTGTTGTGCCTTTCGTCGAAAAACGCCACCAGCGCGCGGGCGACCGTCGCCCCGATCCCGTCAATCGCGTTCAGGTCGGCCCAGGCATCGCTTTCAGGATCACCTGCCGCCGTCACGGCTGTTTCGAAATCCTCGAACGTCCCGTAAGTCCGCGCCAGAAGCCGTGCCGTGGTCTCGCCGACATGCCGGATGCCGAGCCCGAAAATGAACCGGTCGAGACCGATTTCCCGTCGCGCGTCGATCGCAGTGAACAGGTTATCGGCCGATTGTGATCCCCACCCTTCCCGGTCCTTCAGCTTCTTCAGAGAGCCGGCATCCCGTGTCTGCAGCGTGAAGATGTCGGCCGCATTCATGACGAGGCCATCGCGGTAGAAGGCGTCCACTTGTTTGGCGCCAAGGCCCTCGATATCGAAGGCATTTCGGGACACGAAATGTTTCAGGCGTTCGACCGCCTGGGCCGGGCAGATCAGGCCGCCCGTACAGCGGCGCACGGCATCTTCCTTGCCGGTGTTGGGATTGATTTCGCGTACCGCATGGCTGCCGCAAGCCGGACAGAGCGTCGGGTATTCATAGGGCTGCGCCGCCGGGTCCCGCTTCGACAGGTCGACGTCGATGATCTGCGGTATGACGTCGCCGGCGCGCTGGATCGTCACGTGGTCGCCCACCCGCAGATCCTTGCCGTCGCGGATCGGCAGGCCGTCCTGACCGATGCCCTTGATGTAATCCTCGTTGTGCAGCGTGGCATTCGATACCACGACGCCGCCGACGGTCACCGGCTCCAGCTTGGCGACCGGCGTCAGCGCGCCGGTCCGTCCGACCTGGATCTCTATGTCGCGCAGGATCGTCGTCGCCTTTTCGGCGGGAAACTTGTGCGCAATGGCCCAGCGCGGCGAGCGCGAGACGAAGCCGAGGCGCGCCTGGTAGTCGAGCCGGTCGACCTTGTAGACGACACCGTCGATATCGTAGCCGAGTGTCGCTCTGTCTTCTTCGATCGCACGATAGACCCGGATCATGTCCGCCACGTCGGCGCACTGCCTGAAATGCGGATTGGTCTGGAAACCCCATGCGCTGAAGACCTCGATCATGCCGGATTGGGTGTCGGCCGGCATGTCCGGCATCTCGCCCCAGGCATAGGCAAAGAACCGAAGGGGCCGCGATGCGGTGACGGCCGAATCCAGTTGCCGCAGCGACCCGGCCGCGGCGTTGCGCGGATTGGCAAAGACCTTGCCACCTGTCTCCTCCATGCGCTGGTTAAGCGCGGCGAAGTCCGCATGGGCCATATAGACCTCGCCGCGGATCTCGACGATGTCGGGCGCACCGTCGGGCAGCGTTCTGGGAATATCGGCAATCGTCAGGGCGTTTCGGGTCACGTTCTCTCCGACGGTTCCGTCACCGCGCGTCGCAGCGATCGCCAAACGGCGCTGTTCGTAACGCAGACTGAGCGACAGGCCGTCGATCTTGGGTTCGGCGGTAAAGGCCAGCGGCAGAAGGGCGTCCAGTTTCAGGAAGCGCCGGATCCGACCGACGAATTCGGTGACATCGGTCTCGTCGAACGCATTGTCGAGGGACAGCATCGGGACCGCATGGGTCACCTTTGCAAAGGTTTCAAGCGGTGCGGCACCGACCCTATCGCTCGGCGAATCGGCGCGTTTCAGGTGCGGGAAGCGGGCTTCGATCGCGCGGTTCCGGTTTTTCAGCGCATCGTATTCGGCGTCGGAAACTTCCGGATCGTCGTGGGTGTGGTAGGCCGCGTCGTGTCGGGCCAGCGTCGTGGCGAGGTGCGCCAGTTCCGTCTGCGCCTGATCTTCCGTCAGAGCGTCTACCGAAGTCTCGGCGGGATCCTTTGTTGTGGCCATGGTGTCCGCCTCGTCGTCCTGTCGCTTCATCCAGCGAGCCAAAATATTCCGCTGCGCGAACGGTTCAAGCAGACTCTTGCAGATCCGGCGAGCCCGCTGACAGGTTTCGGAATCTAGAGCATTGTGTGATTAGATTGACCCATTTGATGGGCCAGATCAGGTCGTTCGGCGAGGCAAACAGCGCAGCGCGATGTGGGACATCGGGCAAGCTGTTTAACGCTGCCGGCGCCCTGATATGGCACACCGGAGGCCGGCTTTTCAGGTCTTCTGGACGTCGTTGCGATCACCTTGTGGTCAACCAGACCACGGTGGCGACCGCGCCTAGCCAGAAGGCCTGAAAACCCGGTCAAATGGATCAATCTAATCACACAACGCTCTAGGCGACCGGCCATGGATGACGCGGTACTTTCCGAAGGGTGCGGAGTTTACGGCAAGCTGCCGTCGAAACGC
>JANQQB010000398.1 GCA_028285165.1 Rhodobiaceae bacterium | reverse complement strand
GCCCGTCAGGCGCTGACCGGCAACGGCGAGACGGTCTGGTCGGGTTCGGTCGCCGGCGCGGCAAACGCAATCGTCGCCTGCCGCCGATCCGCGGACAGCGGCAGTGTTTGTCTGTCCGTCGACAGGGGCATGTTGCGACGGGAGGCGGACGCCATTCTCGCCCGCGCGGCCCCGAGCGGTATCGGCCCGGTTCGGTTGGCGCAACCCGGAGAGCGCGCCGCGGCTGCCGGGTCGCCGGACAAGATCTTTGCGACCCCCTTGCCAGCGCCCTTTGCCGGCATCGTGCTGCTTGCCGCCGCCCCTGGCCCGACAGGCATGGCCTGGGTCGGGCTTCTGGCCGTCATCGCGCCGATCCTCGGGATCTGCATCGGCGCCGGCGCCCTCCTCTACTGGTCGCAGGTTCACCGCGAAACCGCCGACCGGCAACGCATCGAGATGCTGGCCCAGGTCTCTCACGATCTCAGAACCCCCCTCACGAACTTTCGTCTCTATGCCACGCTGATGCAAAAGTTCCGGACCAAGGATCCGGAGCTCGACCGGTATTGTGGTGTCATCGAGGCGGAAACCGACCGCCTTTCCGGCCTCATCGACAATGCGCTGGCCTGTGCACGGGACGGGCTGCCGCCGGTCTCGCAGACCGAGACGGCGCGGCCGGACGCGCTCGTGCGCGATATCATGAACCGGTACGCGCCGCTTGTCGGAAACAGCAATTCGGTCACCCTGTCGCTCGCGGCCCACGACGAAATCCGCTTCGACACGCAGGCGTTCCAGCAGATCCTGATCAACCTCGTCGACAACGCCCGCAAACATGCGGAAGGTGCCGCGCTCAACGTGGCAACGAGCCTGGGCGGCGACCGCCTGGAACTGCGTGTGGCGGATTCCGGACCGGGCCTGCCGGCGACGGTGCAATCGGCTTTGTTCTCGGCCTTCGCCCCCGGATCGGAATCCGTAACCGGGTTCGGGCTCGGCCTTGCAGCCTGCCGGGCACTCGCGCGCCGCGCCGGCGGCGACATCCGCTACGCGCACGGCGAGGCGGGCAGCGTCTTTACCGTCACGCTGCCGGCTAAAGAACCGAAACCGGCTGAACCCGGTGCTGTGGAGGCGGTTGCGTCATGCGCGTCCTGATCGCCGAAGACGATGCGAACCTGTCCGCGGGCCTGTCGGCGCTTCTGACGGAAGAAGGTTTTACCTGCGAGACCGTGGCCAACGGATCGGACGCGCTGGCGGCCTTCGAGCGCGAGCCGCATCCGATCGTCGTGCTCGACGTCGTCATGCCGGAACGCGACGGCCTGTCGGTCTGCCGCGCGATCCGGGAAGCCCGGCCGGACACACAGATCCTGCTGTTGAGCGCGCGCGGCGACGAACACGACCGGGTGCTCGGCCTCGACCTCGGCGCCGACGACTATATGGCGAAACCGTTCGGCCCGCGCGAGCTGGTCGCCCGCGTCAAGACCATGGCACGGCGCAGCCGCAACGACATCCAATCCGACGGCGTCTTCACGCTGCACGACCTGACCGTCGATCCCGGCGCCCTGACGGCAAGCCGCGGCGAGGACACCATCCCGCTTACGCCGCGCGAAGTGCAATTGCTGCAAGTGATGCACGCCCATCCCGGCCGGGCGCTGTCGCGCGATGCGCTCTTCGACGCGGGCTGGGGGCGCGACTATTACGCCAACAGCCGCGCGCTCGATCAGTACATTTCAGCCTTGCGGCACAAGATCGAGGTCGACCCGGCACAACCGCGCATCATCGCGACGGTGCGGGGAGTCGGATACCGGTACGATCCGTAAGGGCCGGACCGCCCGGGCGCGAAAGATACTCACACGGCGATATTGGTGGCACACCGGGCAAGGCTGCCATCTTCCCGCACAGCCTGCTTAACGCTGGAGCAATCGCGCCGGCTCAGTCATGCAGGTATCGGCGCGCGGCGGAGGCCGCACCGTACCGCCCGGGCATCCGCCAACTCAGTCCTTTTTTATCCGTGACACGCGCAGCCCTGGTGGTCGCAACCGGCGCCATTGGGATGCCCTTCGGCGCAGGCGTCGCTGCAATAATTGCGCTCGCCCTTCTTCACGGCGTCTTTCACGTCAACAATGCAGACACAGTCGGAACAGGCGCATTTTTGCTGGGTCACTGTCACCATCAGTCTTCTCCTTCGTCCGGCTCGTCGGAGCCGTCATGGTCGTGAACGAACAGGTGGTTGATCATGATCTTGAGAACGTCGCGCACGCAGGCATCCGCCATCGAGTAGAACACCTGCTTGCCCCGCCGCTCCGCTCGCAGCATGCGCGCGGCTCGCAGAAGCCGCAGGTGGTGACTGACCAGCGAGGCGGAGAGGCCCAATTCCTCAGCGATGTCGCCGGCGGCAATCTCGCGCTCGAGGCAGAGCACCACGATCGACAGGCGGGTCGGGTCCGCCAGAAGCCCGAAGGTCTCGGCAAGTTGGGCGGTCTGGTCCGGAGCCAATTCAACATCATTCATAATTGAACAATTAAATTGTTGTTCAATTGCTGTCAATCAAATGAGGATCGGCCACCGCCACTTACCGCACCGAACGGGCGGTGCGGCAGGCGCGGTGTGATCACGCCACCGTTCGCGTTGCAGCGGCCAAGCACCGTGTGGAAAAAAGAGAGAGAAATCGAGATCGGCTGCAGCACAGCGCCGGCAACCGATGGCGCCCCGGAATCCCGGCCAATCCGACCGTCAGATCGAGCGTGCCTGCAGTTTGGTCGCAGAGTGAAACGGTTCAGTCTCCGGTTGACCGAGGTCTAATCAATGTCTGAAGCCTGTTCAGCGTACCGAATACGCGGTTCGGCGTTTCGCTCCGCCAACAAGTCAGATACTTCCTGCAGCCACGCCAATCGAAGTCGCTCCGCCAGGAGGGAGATGGGGCGATGTTTCGGGGCATACAGCGCGTAGTGATACCGCACCGCTTCAGCGAGCGGCAGGATCACAATCTCCTCAGACAACGTTTCCGTTTTGTCGACGTGCACCACCGTCAGCGGGTCGATGATTGCGCAACATTGCCCGGCTGCCACAAATTGCAGAATGGGCAGGAAAGTCTGGCTTTCCACATTGGGCCGAAACCCGAGGCCCGACCTGGAGAACCGTTTTTCCAGGTCGCGTCGATGGGCATGGTTTGCCTGCAACGTGCCGATCGGCTCGCCGGAAAGATCTTCCAGAAAAACCCGTTCCGCCTGGGCGAGACGATGGTCTCGCGGCACCGACACGAAGCAGCGCCCGGAGATCAGATCGGCTGAATAAAGGCTCGCCGTATCATCGCCGTCCGGTGCATCGGCAAAACCGAAATCGATGTTCTGGGCGCGGGCGAGTTCGGCAATCTGGGCCGAACTTCTTGCCATGATCGAGACCTTTATCTCGGCGTTTCCGGAGATCTGCCTGGCTATGAAGCGCGGAAACAGGGCCGCGACCGGACCGGGCATGGCGGCGATGGTCAGGCTGCCGGCGCTGCCGTCGACAAGCAGCCGCATCGTCTGGCGCACCTGGGACAATTGCGACAGGATCGCCTGCACCTCGATCGACAGATAGCGCGCCTCTGGGACCGGGACCAGCTTGCGACCCTCGCGGTGAAACAGTTTGAGCCCAAGCTGGTCTTCTAGATTGCGGATCGCCGCGCTGACGGCGGGCTGGGTGCGACCGAGCTTCTTGGCGGCATCCGACAGGCTCGACGACGTCATGACCGCCTGAAAGACCGTAATCTGGGTCAGGTTCATCCGCACACCTATAATGAAATTTTTGAAAATCAAAAGATATTCGAATTTGTGTTTATTTTCCCAAGCGGTAGCGTGGTGGGCACAGTTGGGATCAATGTCTGATAAATGGGAGACACATGTGAATCTTCTGACAAAACTGACTGCTGCCACCCTTGCCACCGTTCTGGTGGCCGGCACAGCGTATGCACAAAACCCGACCTTCTTCCGGATCGGCACCGGTTCGGCAGGCGGGACCTATTTCCCGATCGGCGGGACGATCGCCAATGGCATTTCGGCGCCTCCCGGCGCGCGACCCTGCGATAAGGGCGGGCAATGCGGCGTTCCCGGGCTGATCGCCATCGCCCAGTCGACCACGGCCTCGGTATTCAACAACACCGCCGTCCAGAACGGTGAACTCGAAGCCGGCCTCGCGGCAGCCGATGTCACGCGGTCGATGTATCTCGGCGAGGGCAAGTTCGACGGCAAGCCGCACCCGAAACTGCGCATCGTGGCAAACCTCTTCCCCGAGGATCTGCATCTGGTACTGCCGAAAGGATCTTCCATCGAAAGCCTGGCGGACCTTGAAGGAAAACGCGTCGGCATTGCCCAGGCGGGTTCGGGTACGCAGGTTGCCGTTCTGCAGATGCTGGAAGCCTGGGGCGTTACCCGGGACAACATGCAAGAGGCGGAGCTCAACAACAGCCAGTCGGCCGAGCGTCTCGCCGACGGTCAGCTTGACGCCTATTTCTACGCAGCCGGCTGGCCGGTTTCTGCGATGGTGCAGCTTTCGACCACCAAGGGCATGGAGCTGCACAGCTTCACCGAAGAGGACATGGCCAAGATCAACGAGATCATTCCGGCCTACATCCCCTCGGTTATCCCGGCCGGCGTCTATGAAGGCATCGATTACGACGCCA
Source organism: Rhodobiaceae bacterium (assembly GCA_028285165.1). Classification (GTDB taxonomy): domain Bacteria; phylum Pseudomonadota; class Alphaproteobacteria; order Rhizobiales; family JANQQB01; genus JANQQB01. The sequence continues at coordinate 18,147 of JANQQB010000398.1, read as the reverse complement.
AGACACCGGCCGTCTCGGCCTTGCTGGTCGTCTCCTCCGACCTGTCGGAAGAGCTGGTTCACGGCATCACCGCGGCGCTGTGGAACGACAACACGCGCAAGCTGCTCGACAACGGCCATGCAAAAGGCAAGCTGATCACGCCCGATACGGCGCTTGCCGGAATCGAGGCGCTCGGCGTTCCCCTGCATCCCGGTGCGGAAAAGTTCTACAAGGAAGCAGGCCTGCTCAAATAGTCCTGGGCAACCCTGAAAACGGCGGCGCGCACCGAAACGCGCCGCCCCCTCCTCACCGAACCGCCTCACCCGATCCGGAGGAAGCGCAATGAGCGAACCGTCGAACGAGCCCGTGCGCGAACTTTCCGAAGAAGAACTGGCCGAAATCGAGAAGAAATACGACGAAGGCGCAGCAACCCGTTCCGTCGCGCCGCGCTTCGGCATCTTCCTCCGCTATGTTGCGCTGACTTTCGCGGTCTATCACTATCTGACCGCCGGTTTTGCGCTGCCGCCCGACTATTGGCATATGGGCTGGCATCTGTCGGGTTTGTTCATCCTGGTCTATGCGTTCTACCCGATCGTAAAGACGAAGACCGCCTTCGACCTGAAAACCGGCGCATTCCGGTTCGGCGGCGTGCCGTTCTTCGACATCCTTTTGATGGTGCTCGGCTGTGCCGCGTCGCTTTATGTCGGGGTTGCCTGGCACGGAATCTCGTGGCTCGGCATCGACGAAATGACGTTCCGGATGGGCAATCCGAACGGCTACGACCTCTTGTTCGGCGGGATTCTCATCGTGCTGGTGCTCGACATCGCGCGCCGCACGCTCGGATGGATCCTGCCGCTGATCATCTGCGTCTTTATCTCGTATGCGCTGTTCGGACCCTATTTCCCGGGCATCCTGCAGCATCCCGGGGTGAAATTTAACACCTTCGTGTCCTCGATGTACTTTCCGCAGGAAGGCATTTTCGGCGTCACGCTCTGGGTGGTGTCGACCATTGTCTTTCACTTCGTCCTGTTCGGCGTGATCGCGCAGCGTACGGGGCTGGGCCAGCTTTTCATCGACAATGCGACAATCCTGGCAGGGCGCTATACGGGCGGACCCGCCAAGGTCTCGGTTGTTTCCTCGGCCTTCTTCGGGACGATTTCCGGTTCGTCGGTCGCGAACACCGTCTCGACCGGGGCGCTCACCATCCCGAACATGAAGCGGCTCGGCTATCCCGGTCATTTTGCCGGCGGCGTTGAGGCCGCGGCGTCCGCGGGCGGTCAGATCACCCCACCGATCATGGGTGCTGCCGCGTTCATCATGGCCGAGTTCCTGGAGCTTCCCTACACGACCATCGTCATCGCAGCGATCTTTCCCGCCCTGATGCATTATGTCGGTGTCTTTGCCGTCGTGCATCTGATGGCGCGCAAGCTCGGCCTGCAGGGCCTGGCGCAGGACGCGCTGCCGCAGCTCGGCGCGGTCTGGCGCGACGGCTGGGCCAATATCGTGCCGCTTGTCGGGCTCCTGGTTGTGCTGTTTTCCGGCTACACGCCGTACATGTCCGCCTTCTGCGGCATCTCGCTGGCACTCGTGGCCGGCATGAGCCGGCTGAAGGAACCGATCACACTGGTCTATGCCGCGGCCTTTATCGGGTTTGTCGTCTGGAAATATCTCGGCGGCGGGTTCGACCTGACCATGTCGCTGATCCTGATTGGCGGCGCGCTGCTCGCAACGCTCAATCCGCAAAAGCGGATCAGGATCCCGGAAATGGCGGATACGTTCGAGACCGGCGTGAAATACGCCCTCGCGGTCGGCGCGGCTTCCGCGGCCGTCGGCATCGTCATCGGCGTCATCAACACCACGGGCGTCGGTTTCCGCATTGGCTTCATGGTGACACAGGCCGCGTCGAATCTGGGCACCGACCTCGCCTGGCTGTTCACCTTCGGCGATTGGGTTCTGTTCTCGGTCGAAGATCTGACGCTGTTCATCAGCCTCGTTTTCATCGCCTTGGCCTGCATCCTGATGGGGGCCGGCGTACCGACGACGGCGCTCTACATCATGCTGGTTTCGGTCGCGCAGCCGGCACTGGCGCAACTCGGCATCCCGCCGATCGCAAGCCATATGTTCGTGCTCTATTACGGCGTCGTGGCCGAGATCACGCCGCCGGTCTGTACATCCGCCTATGCAGCTGCGGCCATTGCCAATTCAAATCCGTTTCGAACCGGCATCTCGGCCTTCACGCTGGGTCTCGGCAAGGTGCTTGCCCCGATGGCCTTCGTCTATGCACCCGTCTTGCTTCTGGTTTCCTCCACGGGCTTCGACCTCCTGGAGTTCAGTTACACGGCCATAAGCTGCCTCCTCGGCGTGATCGCGCTGTCGGCCGCGGTGGTGGGGTATTGGCTTGTCCCCATGGGAGCGATCTCCCGCATCCTCTGCGCGATTGCCGGGCTGATCTTCATCGGGCCCTCAATCCAGGCGGATCTGGTGGCGCTGCTGATTGCGTCGCCCGCAATCGTCTCTCAGGTGATCGCGCGCTCACGGCAAACAGCCCCGGCTTGATGCGATGGACCATCCTGTCACCGTGCTCGGAGCGGGCATTGTCGGCATCTGCACGGCCGTGGCCCTTGCCGAACGCGGATATGCCGTTCGTGTGATCGACCGGAAGGGGCCGGGCCAGGAAACCTCGTACGGCAATGCCGGGGTGATCTCTCCCTGGTCGGTGGTCCCACAGGCCTTGCCCGGCACGTGGCGGAACATTCCGAAGCTGATGTTCGGCACCTACAAACCGCTTTCCGTGCATGGCCGCGCCTGGCCGCGCATGCTGTCCTGGGGCTTGCGGTTCTTGCGTAACGGATCGGAAGATCGGGTTCGGCATATATCGGACGCCATGAGCCTGCTGTGCTCGCCTTCCGTCGACATGTACCGCCGCTACCTTGTCGATGCGGGAGCGGACCATCTGTTGAAACCGGCCATGTATGTGCATGCGTTTCGCGACGGGTCCAGAGCAACGCTGAACGCGATCGATTGCGCCATCCGAAGGGAAAAAGGCGCGGACCTGGAACTTGTCGGTGCCGATGGCTTGCGGCGCATCGAACCGGCGCTCAGCCATGATTTCCAGGCGGCAATTCTGATCAAGGGGCAGGCCCGGGCGATGTCACCGGGAAAGATCTGCAAGGCCCTTGCAAATTACGCCGCGACTTTGGGCGTCGAGTTCGAAACCGCAGCCATTCAATCCTTGGAACGCCGGGAAGCGGGCTGGACGGTGATCTGCGATGGCGCGGACTACCGGGCCGATACCATTGTCATCGCCCTTGGTGTCTGGAGCCGCGATCTTCTGTCAAAACTGGGCGTCTCCGTCCCGTTGATGGCGGAACGCGGATACCACGTCGAATATCCCGCCCCCCAGGTGATAGCTGAGAACTCGGTAATGGACACCGACGCCAAGGTCGTTGCCAGTTCCATGGAAGGTGGATTGCGCGTTTCCGGACACGCGGAGTTTGCGCCGATCGACGCGCCGGCAAACCGCAAGAAGACCGATATGCTGCGCCGTGTCGCCGGGGCGATATTCCCCGGCCTGGACAAAACGGGCGAAACGGCCTGGATGGGGCGACGGCCCTCTTTTCCCGACAACCTGCCCGCACTCGGTCCGGTCGAGGGACATGACGGGCTCATTGCCAATTTCGGCCACTCGCATTACGGACTGATGATGGCGCCGAAGTCGGGTCAGATCGTTGCGGCCCTGATCTCGGGCAGCATGCAGAACGAAGACCTGTCTCCGTTCAACCCTGTGCGATTCAGATGAAGCGGATCGGGTTTCAAGGCACACGACGGAGCGATGGCGGGCAATGGCACCATCGCGCAACAACCCGCCCCCTCCCGCGCGAACGGGAAGGGCAGGCCGACGCCCATCGATCTCAGGCGACGATCTGGGCGACGAATGCATCCAGGCCGACGGAGCCTTTTCGGGCGTCCTGATCCATGAACGCGATGCGCCCGTTGTTTATGTTCTCATGCATTTCGGCGAGACTTTCCGCCGATTGCCGGGACAGCCCGCTCGCCGTGAGCTGGGGTACCCAGGCCTCCTGCGGCACCGCAACCGGCGTGATTGCGCGACCAAGTTGCCTGGAGAGTTCGGCGGCAATGTCTTCGGCCGAGTACTGATCAGCGCCTTTCAGTTCGATCACACGATGCGCCTCCGGCGTCGGATCGACGAGCGCTGCGGCAATCGCCAAGCCAATGTCCCTGGTCGCGACCATATCAATCTTGAAGTCGAGCGGCAGGATCATGCTCGGATAGATCCCTTCATGCAGGACTGCCGGCATGACGTCCTGAATGTTTTCCAGGAAGTAGCCCGGGCGGACGGCGGTCAGCGGGATCGCCGCCCGGACGAACAGCCTTTCCAGATGGGCGATCGTCGCAATCGGCCCGACCCGGTCTTCATGTTGGGCGCCAACCGAGGAAAGCATCACGGCATGGGGCAACCGTGCCGCCTTGGCGGCTGCGACGATGGCTTCGGCACGTTTGAAGCTGTCCTCGATGAAGCTCTCGCTTGCCAGATCCGGCGGCAACAGGAAGTAGGCACCGCTCGCGCCCTGCAATGCCCCGGTCATGGCGTCGTGGTCCATGATGTCGGCAACAGCGACTTCTGCGCCTTTTGCTATCCAGCTCTCGCCTTTTGCTTCAGACCGCACGATGACCCGAACGGGGTGCCCCTGATCCAAGAGGGTTTGTGCGACGACGGACCCCGTGTGGCCGGTGACGCCTGAGATGACGAACATTTCTGTCTCCCTGGTTTGATAATTCCGATGCACCGAATGTAAGGGAGGCGATTGAATGCTTCTAATGCATGTTTTATATAAAATACATGCGCAGAACGGATATATCGAACATCGACCTGAATCTCTTGAAATCCCTCGGCGCCCTGCTTGAAACGGGCAGCGTCACGAAGGCCGCCGATCAGGTAAACCTGTCGCAACCGGCCATGAGCCGTGCTCTCAATCGCCTGCAATATGTGATGAAGGACCCACTGCTCGTGCGCTCCGGCCGAGGCATGGTTCTGACACCGCGCGGCGAGGCGCTTCGCGAACCCGTTCAGGACGCCCTGGCACAGCTTTCCGGACTGCTGAAACCGCAGGTGTTCGATCCGTCAAGCGCTCGGGACCGTTTCCGTGTCGTCGCGCCCGACTACATGGCGCAGCGGATCCTGCCGCCGATCCTTGGCCAGGTCTTCCGACTCGCCCCGCACATCGGGATCGAAATCGAAAACCTCTCCGAGAAGGCGATCGCGGAGATGTGCGAGGGAAAGGTCTCGCTCGGATTTGGCGTGGTCGAAGACGGACCGGTCCTCGACAATGTCCGCTCGCAGGCACTGCTGCAGGACCGTCAGGTCTGCCTGATGCGAAACAACCACCCCTTTTCCGGGACCGGAATGACGCTTTCGGGTTATGCAGAGGCGCCGCATGCCCTGCTCAGCATTACCGGCCGGGGCGGCAGCCGGATCGACGATGTTCTGAAACAGCACGGGCTTTCCCGAACCATCGCGCTCAGGGTGACGCATTTCCTGACAATCGGCACCGTGATCGCCGCCACCGACCTCATCGCAACCGTTCCGGAGCTTCTGGCCCGCGAGGTTATGACCGACGACCTGAGGGTTATGGAACTCCCGGAAGAACTGGACGCCCCCGCCTTCGCGGTGTCGCAGATCTGGCATGAGCGGTTTACCGAGGATCCCGCGCATCGCTGGTTACGCGGCCTGATCAAGACGGGATGTCAACGCAGTTCCGAATAGAAGACGCCTGATTGCTGCCATCGGAACACGGTCCGTTCTGACTCCATCATCGACGGTCATGGTGCGATCCGGTTGGGATCGCGGCGCACCTCCGTCCGACGTGAGCTATTTGCAGGCTCGGATGCGGTCGTCCGGCTTGTCGTCGCCCCTCAATTCCTATTGCGGCGCACCGTTGACGGAGGGCCTCCTCGCGCTAAGCTGATGCTTGCTGAGGGCGCGCACGCACCGCCCGCAGCTCCGAAAAGACCAAGGCACGACCCAAGGGAGGATACCATATGATCAACCGGATTCTTGGCGGCCTGCTGCTCGGCACCATGCTGTCCACGCCCGTGATGGCGCAGGACAACATGGATCGCCTGCAGGCTATGCAGCGTACCGACGCGACGTTTACCTTCGTCGATCAGGAAGGCGATCGAGCCAACGCGCTGAACGACATTCTTCAGCACATCAACCTGCCCGACGGGTTCGAAATCAGCCTCTACGCTGTCGTGCCCGATGCCCGCTCGATGGCGATGGCGCCGCAGGGTACGGTCCTGTTCGCCGGCACGCGCAAGGACAAGGTCTGGGCGATCGTTGACCGTGACCGCAACCGGGTGGCGGACGAAGTCAAGGATTTTGCTCCGTCGGTCACGTTCGACATCCCGAACGGACCCTGTTTCTCGCCCGACGGCTTCCTTTACATCGCCGAGCGCAATCGCGTGCTGGTGTTCCCGGCGGCCGAATTCTTCTTCGAAAGCCCGGACATCGCCGTGGGCCAGGTCGTGCCCCAGGGCGAGCTCATTCCGGTCGAGGAAGAAAGCTTCAACCACTCCGCCCGCGTCTGCGATATCGGCCCGGACGGTAAGCTCTACATCTCGCTGGGCCAGCCCCATAACGTGCAACCGGTTGAGAAACTCGAACTCTATGACGAGATCGGGATCGGCGGCATCATCCGCATGAATACCGACGGGTCGGACCGTGAGGTGTTCACCCGAGGCGTGCGCAATTCGGTGGGCCAGGATTTCAACCCGGCGACGGGCGAGCTTTGGTGGACCGACAACCAGGTCGACGGCATGGGAGACGATATTCCGCCGGGCGAACTCAACCGCCAGACCGCGGCCGGTCAGCATTTCGGCTTCCCATGGACCAATTCGCGGGTTGAGATACCCGCCTTCAAGGATGTCCCGCGGCCCGAGGGAGTCGAGTTCGTCGAACCTCAGCTCGAACTGACAGCCCACGCCGCTGACCTGGGAATGCGGTTCTACCACGACAGCAGCTTCCCCGAGCGTTACCACGGCGGCATTTTCTGGGCACAGCACGGGTCGTGGAACCGGACGACGCCGGTCGGCGCACGGGTGATGTTCACCGCCCTCGACGAGGAAGGCAATGCGACGGGCGCCGAGATCTTCGCAGATGGTTGGCTCAACGAGGACACGGGGGAATATCGGGGCCGCCCGATGGATATCGAGTTTCTGCCCGACGGGTCGATGCTCGTATCCGACGACTTTGCCGGCGCGATCTGGCGCATCGCCTACAATCCCGCGCCCGCCGAATGAGGCTGGCGTTCCTAATTGCTCTCGGCGGGCTTATGCTCGCCGGGGGCTTTGTCGTGACCTCATCGGGACCCGCCGCTGCGGATGACCCTGCCCAGGGCCGCAAGATCGCCAATATGTGCCGCACCTGCCACGGGATCGATGGCTATGCGCGGGTTCCCATCGCGCCGCATATCGGCGGTGAGCCGCAGGAATATCTTGAAGCACAATTGATGGCCTACAAGACGGGTCGACGCGAGCACGAAATGATGAGCGTCGTGACGGCGAGCCTCACCGCCCAGCAGATTTCCGACGTGGCCGCATGGTATGCCTCGCACAACGCGGTGGCCACCTTGCCCGACGGCGTCAGCGCCGAGGCAGCGCCTCAGGCCTGCGTCTCCTGTCATGGCGCGGACGGCATATCGCAGCTTCTCGACGCGCCGAACCTGGCCGGCGAGACTAACATCTACATCGACACGCAGCTCAAGGCCTTCAAACGGGGGCAGCGCCAGCATGATGTGATGTCGGAAGTCGCAAAAGATCTTTCGGATGAAGACATCCGCGCGCTGGCCGATTGGTATTCCGCCATAACGCTGGAGATCGAAAGCCCATCCGAGTGAAAGGCAAATGCAATTCCAGGCGCGGCCAAAGGGGCTTTTGTCTCAGCCGCCGGGCGACAAAAATGTTCTGATCACCGGATCCAGCTTCAGGCTTTTCTCCGAATAGACGCCGCAGGTCGCAAACAGTTCACGCACGGATCTGAAATTGTCGAATTTCTTCCAGACCACCTGGGAGGCATAGGGTGTGCGGCGTGGCAGCGAGGCCAGAAAGCACATGCTTCCGAACAGGTATTGATTGCGCTGCCGGGGCGGCGGGGACAGGATGTGCATGCTGAGTGCGCGTTCATCGCGACGCTCTGTATCCACAACGAACAATCGGCCGTTCTGATAGGTGACTTTGCCGTCGCACCGGGTCCAGCGCCGTCGGGTCTGAGAACCACCTTTGAGCGCTTCGATCAGGCGGCTGTAAACCACGCCGTTGCGCTCATCGAGAAAAATGGTGTTCACCACGATGCTATCGGCGGCGACCGGCGCACGAAAGAAAATCTGATAGGCGCCCAGGAATGGGCGCAGCTTCGCCAGATCGCCGGGAAAGACCCCGGCCAAAGGGTCGGCGCGGCGCGTTTCCAGGGTGGTGCGGTCCGTACGATAGGCCTGTACCAATTGGTCATGCGGCAGCATCAGGCTGTCATCGTCAAAGCCGAAATATTGCGCAATCCGCCTGAGGTTATGGGCTGACGGCCTGGCCCTGCCCATCAGATACTTGCTGAATTGCTGATGATTGATGCCGATCTCACGGCAGACTTGTGCAACCGAGGGCTTCTCGGCGCAGAGATATCTCAGATTGCGGGCCAATTCACTGGACATGGAAGGCAGAGGTGCCTTTCTGCGATCAAAGAGCATAAACTCGCTTAGAAAAGCATAGAACCGCGCAATTGTCCGATGCGCAAGGTTTGGGAACTCTTCGGCGCGAACCGTCAGACACGTGCCTCTGGGAGGACCCTGGAATGAACAAGCGAGACTATATCACCCAGCTCGAGCTGAAGCTGGCTTTACGCCAGATCGACCGCCGCCAATTCATGCGCGGGGTGCTGGCCACGGGCATGGCGGCTGGCATGGCCGGGCTGCTGGCTGATCGGGTCGAAGCCGCGACGTCCAAAAAAGGCGGCAGCCTGACGGCGGGCCTCGGCCATGGCGCGACAACCGATACGCTGGATCCGGGCTTGACCGCCGCCGGCTTCCTAATCCCGATGACCCTTGGGATGAACGGCTTTCTGACCGAGGTTGCGCCCAACAGCGATATCGTTCCCTCTCTTGCCGAAAGCTGGGAAGCCTCTGCGGGCGCGACAATCTGGACCTTCAAACTGCGCCAGGGGGTCGAGTTCCACAACGGCAAGACCGTGACCGCCGAGGATGTCGTCGCCTCGATCAACCACCATCGTGGCGAAGGCAATACATCGGCAGCCGCCCCGCTGGTGGCCGGGGTCAAGGACATCCGCATCGACGGGCCCGACACGATCGTTTTTGAACTGGCAGCAGGCAATGCTGATTTCCCCGCGGCGCTCAGCGACTATCACATCGCGATGTTGCCGGCTGCCGAGGGCACGATCGACTGGCAATCGGGCGTCGGTTGCGGCGCCTACAAGCTCGATTCCTTCGAGCCGGGCATCAGCGCCAAGCTCAGCCGCCATGGCAATCATTGGAGCGACGCGGTCGGCCATGTGGATGAATGGAACCTGGTTGCACTGGTCGACACCAATGCCCGCACCACGGCTGCGCTGACGGGAGATGTGGATGTCATCGACAAGGTCGAACTCAAGACCGCAGGCCGTCTGGCAGGGAATCCGAACCTGAGCGTGCATTCTGTCGCCGGCACACAGCACTACAGCTTTCCCATGCTGACCAACATGGCGCCCTTTGACGACAACAATGTGCGTCAAGCGCTCAAATGGGGCATCAAGCGGGACGAACTGGTTGAGAAGATCCTGTTCGGGTACGGCACCGTCGGCAATGACCACCCGATCGGCTCGGGACAGAAATTCTTCAACGGCGACATGGAGCAAAAGAGCTTTGATCCCGACAAGGCGCGCTTCTTTCTCAAAGAGGCGGGCCTCTCATCGCTTGACGTCGAATTGTCCTCTTCCGATGCGGCTTTCTCAGGCGCGGTGGACGCCGCTCTCCTCATCCAGAATTCCGCTGCCGAATGCGGGATCAACGTGACTGTCAAACGCGAGCCCAATGACGGGTACTGGACGGATGTCTGGAAGAAAAAGGGCTGGTGCGCGAGCTATTGGGCCGGTCGCCCGGTCGAGGATCTGATGTTCTCGCTGGCTTTCAAATCGGGCGTTTCATGGAACGAATCCTTCTGGTCGCATGAAAAGTTCGATTCCCTGCTGGCCGAAGCACGGGCCGAGCTGGACGATGCCAAACGTCGCGAAATGTATTTCGAGATGCAGGACATCGTGGCCAATCAGGGCGGTGTCGCCATCCCGATGTTTGCCTCTTATGTCTTCGCGACACGCCCCTCGGTCGGCACGCCCGAAGTCATGGGCTCGAACCTTGATCTGGACGGTTCCAGCTTCATGCAGCGCTGGTGGAAAGAGGGCTGATCGTTCGTCCCGTCGGACCGGGCGCTTTCTTCCGGGTCCTGGATTGGTGGCTGTATCGCGCGAAAACCGTGATACAGCCACGTTCATCTCACGCTAAATCGATTCCGACCGAACGACAGAGATCATGCGGCTTTTCATGGCAACCCTTTCTACCGAGACAAATACGTTCTCGAACATGCCGACCGCGATGTCTGGATTTCAGTCGTTTTTCCTGCGTCATGGCACCGCCACCCAGGAACCGCCAAACCTGATGACTGAGGCGCTGCACCTTTGGCGGGCGCGGGCCGAGGCGCTCGGCTGGACTGTCACCGAAAGCCTCGCCGCTATTGCCGAACCTGCGGGTCGGACAACGGCGGCGTGTTACGAGAGCCTGGTGCAAGAGATCACAACGGATCTTGAGGGTTCCGGCGGGGCGGATGTGATCTTGCTCCAATTGCATGGAGCGATGGTGGCCGAGGGGATCGACGATTGCGAAGGCGATGTGTTGCGGCGCGTGCGCCGGATCTGCCCTGACGCCACGATCGGTGTCTCACTGGATCAGCATTGCCACCTGACACAAGCCATGCTGGACGAAAGCGATCTGATCATCTGCTTCAAGGAATACCCGCATGACGATGCCAGCGCGCGCGCCGATGAGCTGTTCGATCTGGCCCGACGCGCCCATGCGGGCGAGATCCGGCCGGTCATGCACATGTATGATTGCCGGATGATCAACCTGTATCTGACGAAGACCGGCGCCATGCGGTCCTTCGTGGACCAGATGTCGAAGCGAGAGCAGGACCCAGGCATTCTATCGATCTCGCTGGGTCATGGGTTTCCCTGGGGCGATGTGGCGGATGTGGGCGCACGCATGCTGGTTGTAAGCGATGATGCCCCCGATCTGGCCGCGCGAACGGCGCAGCAGCTTGGAGAGGCATTCTTCGACTTGCGGCAAGAGGTTTCCTGCCACCCCTTGCCGCTCTGCGCCGCCCTGGATCAGGCGGCAGCGTCCACGCAGGGGCCGGTTGTGCTGGCCGATATGGGAGACAATTCCGGCGGCGGTGCGCCGGGGGATTCCACGTTCTTGCTGCGAGGGCTGCTGGAGCGTGGGTTTCACAATTTCGCAACCGGCATCTATTGGGATCCGATGGTTGTACAGCTGTGCCAGGATGCCGGCGAAGGCAGTCATATGCGCCTCAGGATCGGCGGCAAAACCGGCGCGGAATCGGGCGATCCGGTTGACCTGCCGGTGCTGGTGAAGCGCATCAGGTCCGGCCTCGGGCAGCATCTTGGACAGGGCTTGGAGCCGCTCGGCACGATGGTCTGGCTTCGCGCACAAAACGAGGTCGACATTCTTGTGAACGATCTGCGCACGCAGGTCTATCACCCCGAGGCGTTTGAACAGATGGGCATTGACCTGAGTGAAAAGGCCATCGTGACGGTGAAATCCTTGTTTCACTTCTATGGACCTTTTGCGAAAGTTGCCTCGAAGATCATCCAGATCGCGACGCCGGGCGGCACCTCCCCCCGGTTTGAGGATTTGCCGCTTACCAAATCCTCTCCCTACTGGCCGAAGGTCCAGAACCCGTTCAACACGCTGGGCGAAGCAAGCTCAGACGCGTGAATGCCAAGGGGTTTCAAGCCGAACAGATCGGCATACAAAGCCGACATAATCTCACGCGGCGCGAGTTTCCGGTTCGTCCGCAGTATATGAGTTCGGGCCGAGCTCGCTCTCGCGGGCGCCGCGAATGTCTCTTTCGCCGGATTCCAAAGCAGCAGCCTGGACAGGTTCTTTATCGTCTTCCGGTTGGCTTCACGTCGGGATCCTGCACGGTCCTGACATGCGAGGACAGGCGATTGGTATCGGGCACACCAGCAAAGCCGTTGCGGCAGCGCATGACGGCCGTGGCGCACAAGATGCGCACCCCTCAATGAGAGATTTCTGACACGAATCTTACATGCCTCTGACGGGGATCTGACCCGAGACGCAGATCTGGTGGGTAGTCTCTCACCGTTGGTATTAAGTCGTGGGAGGACGCCATGCCCTTTTCCGTCAGGCCGCAATCCCGCAGTTCCGCCTCGCCGGCGATCGGCAGCGATGCCGCGCGCCCGTTGCAACCGTCCTTCTCGACAAGGAGACCTGAGATGAAAGCCCTGTTTCTTGCCGGCCTGATGACACTTGCCGCTCTGACCGGTGCCGCTGCCGATGACGGTTCGGACGCCGACGGCTACGTCAATCCGGACGAAAACAATTTCCTGCGGCTGCAGGAGGAATTGCGGCTGCGGCCGGAACGTGCCGGCTTCTTGTGCTGGGCGGCTTATGAAGTGCAAAAGGGCGGGACGCCCTATCACGGCCTCGCGCTCGATGCGCTCAAGGCCTGCGTCGACGCCGGCAACGCGCCGTCGATGATCCTTCTGGCCCATGCCTATGAAAACGGCCTCGGCACCGAAAAGAGCCCGGAAATGTCGACCCATTGGGTCCGAAAAGCCGCCGAAAGGGGGTACGCGATCGGGCAATATCATTACGGCGTCGCGCTTGTGCGCGGTTTCGGCACAAAAGCCGATGTCGATGCCGGCCGGGACTGGCTGACCAAGGCCGCAGAAAACGGCAATGCGGACGCGGTGCAGTTTCTGGAAGACCTCGGGCCCGGAATGTAGCCCGGTCTATGCGATCGGCGGCGCGAGGTTCACTCCGACATGAGCGCGATCACCGCGCTCACAACGGCAAAGAGCACCAGCGCCAGAACCACGACCTTGGACAGCATTGACACGTAGCGCAGTCCCCCTTGCCGGGCGGACTGCGCCAGGGACTTGACGCTGTCGTCGAAGAGCTCCTGACGGGCTTGCCGATAGCGGTTCTCCCGTTCCATGGCCGCTGCGGCCTCGGCAGAAACGGATGCCTGCCGTTTTGCTTCAGTAGCGTTCTTTTGATCTTCGTCTGTTGGCATACCCTCCTCCAGCGGGTCGATCAGGGGGGACTTACATTATCTGAGGTTGTCCCCGCGCCCAGATGTGACAAAGCGCCATGTCCGCCTGGGCGAGAACCGCCCCCTCATCCCTACCACCCTGAACGGCATTCGACGCCTGCACAAGGCCTGCACAAAACCTCCCCGAAATTTCCATGCCGGCCCCGCGGCCCTTGCACATCGGCCTGTCATAACCGGTGTCATGGCACACGTTCTTCCCCACCCGGACCGGCAATCTCCTTTGGCGCATGCGAAGGCGGCACGGTCGACCCCGCACACCCGTTTCCCCGTTCTCCCCGACAGCCTCAATCGCGACGCCTGGTGGCTGCCCCGCAGTGCGACGTCCCGCGATCAGACCGGCGGCCGTCCCACCATTTCCTGGCGGCGCACGCGGCTGCCGCATTTTTTCGGCGTGCTCGTGCTTCTGGCCGGGCTGCATGCCAATGCCGCAATCGGATCGGCTCCGCGCGACCGTGCCGTTGATATGGCGTCCTCACCAAGCGCCGCTTCGGAGCAGCTTGAAGACCCGTCCGGAGCCGGTCCGGAGGTCCAGGCCTTCCTGAAAAGCCTGATTGCGCCGGCGCGGCCCGATGCAACGATCCTGCCGATCGCACTCGCGCTGGTGCTCGCCCGCTTCTTGCCGTTTGCAAAAAAACAGCGCCGCTCCTGAATGCACGTCCCCTGTTTCAGCACGATCGAGGATTTGATGACATCCACCGCGCTTCCAGCCCGGGCCCAGCCGTCTGGCCGCAGGGCCGCCCTGCTTGGCGCCGGCATCCTGCTTGCCGATTTTCTGTTTTTCGACCACCCGGTCGGCTTTTCCGCCGCGCTCTTTCTTGCCGCGCTTACCGGCATGGTGATCCTGGAAACGCCCGACGCGTTGCAGAAGTCCGGGTTCCGCGCCGCCCTGATCCTGCCGGCCGCGACCCTGCCTGCTCTGATAGAAGCGGTGACGCCGCTTTCGGTTCTGTTTGCGGTCCTGTCCGTTATCAGCCTCGCGCTTGCGGAACGCGTGACCTGGTACCGCGATCCGCATCGCTGGCTTGAAGCAGCCGTCGCCTTTGCGGGGCACGGCGTCATGGACACATTTGCCGATGCCCGACGCGCTCCCGGCGTCTTGCGGCCGGGCGAACGGACTCTCGACACAGTGGTGGCAGCGCGCAGCTGGCTCATGCCGATCCTCTTGTCGCTCGTATTCGTCGGCCTGTTCATGCTCGCAAATCCCGTCCTGTCGGGCCTCCTATCCGACATCGTCGCTGTCGACACCGACCTATCCTCCACGCTTCTAAGAGTGCTGTTCTGGATTGCGGTCGTGTTTGCGCTCTGGCCGGTTCTTCGAACGGGATTGACCGACGCCAATCCCGAACTGCCGGACCTGAAAGGCATTCTGCCACCGCTTTTGCCAGACGCGCCGCGGTCCGGCGTGCCCAGCCTTTCCGATCTTGCCGGCCCGCGCCCCGTCCTGCGATCGCTCGTGCTCTTTAACGGCCTGTTTGCCGTGCAGACCGTTCTCGACCTGACCTATCTCACCGGCGGGCTCGGCCTGCCGGTCGGCATGAGCTACGCCGACTACGCGCATCGCGGGGCCTATCCGCTGGTGGCGGCTGCCCTTCTGGCCGGCGGCTTCGTCGTGTTTGCGATCCGACCGGGCACGCCGATGGAACGCGATCCGCTGATCCGTCGGCTGGTGCTGATCTGGGTCGCACAGACGCTCGTGCTGCTCGCCACCAGCGTCTGGCGACTCGATCTGTATGTCTCGGTCTATTCGCTGACCTATCTGAGGGCGGCTGCCTTTATCTGGATGGGGCTGGTCGGGCTCGGCCTTTTATGGATCCTGGCGCGTCTCGTTTTCAACCGTTCGAACCGATGGCTGATCAAGGCCAATCTCCTGACGCTGGTTGCCGTGTTGCATGCCTGCTGCTTCATCGATTTCGGCGGGACGATCGCAGCCTTCAACGTTGGTGACGCACCGCACACCGTCAGCCGGAGGCTCGATGTCGACTATCTTACACGTATCGGAGCGGCAGCCATACCGGCGCTCGACAAGGTGGTGCGCGACGAGACCCAGCCGGGCCATGTTCGAACCAGGGCCTATCTCAGCACCAAATGGCATCGCGCCCGCGTGGTGGAGCGTGCCGGGACCTGGCGCGCATTCAGCTTTCGGCAGCATCGGCTTTCCCGCTATATTGCGGCGAATCCGCTGCAGCCCCTCCGGATCGAGAAACCGACCGGTGATTGGGTGCGTGATTAATACCAACGGTGACGAGTCTTGACACGTCACCGCTGATATAAGGCAAAGCCGTTTGCAGGGGGCATTCCAGACATGGCCAGGACGATCCTTGTCGTCGACGACGATCCGCATATCCGGGAGATCATCGTCTATGCGCTGGAAAAGGCGCAGATGACAACCGTGACCGCCCGGGACGGCGCAGAGGCGCTTGAAATGGTCGCCCGCGCGGCGCCTGACCTCATCGTGCTCGACATCAACATGCCGGAACTCGATGGCCTGGAAGTGTGCCGGGAATTGCGCAAGACCAGCGACGTGCCGATCCTGTTCCTGTCGTCGCGGGACGACGAGATCGATCGCATCGTCGGCCTTGAGATCGGCGGCGACGACTACGTGACAAAGCCGTTCAGCCCGCGCGAACTGGTCGCCCGGGTGAACGTCATTCTCAAACGCCTGGCGGCCCGCCCGACGGAAACGGCAGACGAGACGGCTTCCTACCAGCGCGGCAATCTCTCGCTTTTTCCTGACCGGCACGAAGTCTTCTGGGGCGAAGAGACCGTCGCGCTGACGCCGACGGAGTTTGCAATCCTGAAAGGCTTCCTGCGCCAGCCGGACCGGGTGTTCGACCGCGGCCATGTCATGGAACAATCCTATGCCGTCAACATCCATGTCAGCGACCGGACGATCGATTCCCATATCCGGCATATCCGTCAAAAGTTCGCCGCGCTCGGCTGCGCCATGCTGATCGAAACCGTGCACGGCGTCGGCTACAAGCTGGGACCGTGCACATGACCCTGTCTTCCACCGCCGCACCTTCTGCTGCAACGCCGGCCGACGCAGCCGGTCGCGAGGGCCGCCGCACCGGTGGTCGGGCGAACCGGTTCCGCTTCCGGCATTACCTGCGACCGAGCCTTCGGACCGTCCTGCTCATCGTCAACCTTGGGATCGTCGTCCTGCCGCTCGGCAGCATCTTCTTTTTCCGGATCTACGAAAACCAGCTTATCAACCAGACCGAAGCTGAACTGATCTCCCAGGCCGCCTTCGCCGCGGCCCTGTTCCGCCAGGACGTGCTGGCACGCGTGCCCGATCCGAAGACCTATGGCCGAGCCGTGGAGCCGATGGATTTCGGCGATCCCAACACGCCCTATTACACACCGCTTGAACCGCAACTCGATTTCGCCCGTCAGGACACCCTGCCCCTGCGGCCGGCCGGTCAACCGGCGCCCGACGGTGCGGATCCGCTTGCCGTGGACATCGGCACGCGGGCCAGCGTTGTGCTCGCCGATGCCCAGAAAATTACGCTTGCCGGCATGAAACTGCTTGATTTCAACGGCGTTGCCGTGGCCGGGCGCCAGGAGCTTGGCCAATCGTTTGCCCATGTGGCCGAAGTCGCGCGCGCCCTGGAAGGCAAGTATGCCAGTGTCGTGCGCAAACGCATTTCCAATTCGCCGGCGCCGGCGCTTTCCTCGATCAGCCGAGGCACCGGCATCCGCCTGTTCGTGGCGCTGCCGATCCTGCAGGACGATCGTCTGTGGGGCGTAGTCTACCTGTCGCGAACCCCGAAAAACGTGCTCAAGCACATGTATGCCGAACGCGAAAAGGTGATTCTTGCCGGTGTTACCATTTTCGTTGTGTCGATCCTGATCGTCGTGCTGACGAGTTATCGTATCTCACGCCCGATCCACCAGTTGATCGAGCGCACCAAGCGGGCCTCCCACGGCGACACCGACGCCATGCGGCCGCTCGACCGGCCGGGGACCAAGGAAGTCGGGCTTTTGTCACAAAGCTTTGCGGAAATGGCCCAGGGACTCAATGCCCGGTCCAAGTATATCCGCGACTTCGCGGCGCGGGTGTCGCACGAATTCAAGACACCGCTGACGTCGATTCAGGGGGCGTGTGAATTGCTGCTCGATTCGGGCGACGACATGCCGGCCGACAAGCGCCGCAAGTTTCTGGAAAACATCGTACTGGACGGCCGGCGCCTCGACCGACTGGTTAAACGCCTGCTTGACCTCGCCCGCGCAGACAATCTGAGGCCCTCGGAGGATGTCATTGCGATCGGTCCGGCGCTCGCGGATGTCGCCGCACGCTATGTCGACCGGCCGATCGACCTTGCCGTTTCGATGACCGAACCGGCGCGCACGAAGATGTCCTCGGAGACCTTTGAAACCATCGCCTCCAATCTGATCGAAAACGCGCTCCAGCACGGCGCGACACGCATGGCGGTCGATGTGGAGACGACGCCGGACGGAATCGACCTGACCTTTGCGGACAACGGCAGCGGCGTGTCGGAGGCCAACCGGTCGCGGATCTTCACACCGTTTTTCACGACACGACGCGAGGAAGGCGGGACGGGGCTCGGCCTCGACGTGGTGAAGTCGCTGCTGGAAACCCACGAGGGCGGCATCCGGCTTTCACAAACGGCGAAGGAGGGCGGCGCCAGCTTTGTCGTGACAGTCAAACCGGCGCCGTAGCGGCCCTGCCTGCTTTCCCGGTCAGGCGACGTCCCGGACGACGGCCGACACTTCGGT
>JANQQB010000388.1 GCA_028285165.1 Rhodobiaceae bacterium | reverse complement strand
ATGGCAGCGTCACCAGCGCCCGCTTGCGGTCGATGATCTCCAGCATCAGTTCCAGGCATTCCTTGAAGGTCTTGATCTCCGGACCGCCGAGTTCGTAGGTCGTGCCTTTTTCCGTCTTGCCGTCGACGGCAAGCGCCACGGCTTCGGCGACATCGCCGACAAACACCGGCTGGAAGCGCGTCAGACCGCCGCCGATCAACGGCAGCGCCGGCGCAGTCTGCGCCATGCCGGCGAACTGATTGAAGAAGTTGTCCTCCGGCCCGAAAATGATCGAAGGCCGCAGGATGGTCGACTCCGGCAGCGTTTCGAGCACCGCGGCTTCGCCGGCAGCCTTGGACCGGCCGTAAAGCGCGGGCGAGTCCGGATCGGCGCCGATCGCCGAGACATGCACCATCTCGGGGATCCCGGCGGCCTTGGCCGATTCCGCGATTACGCGCGGACCATGCGCCTGGATCGCGTCGAACCGCTGACGGCCGCCTTCGTAGAGAATGCCGACAAGATTGACGACCGCATCGGCGCCTTCGACCGCGCGTTCCACCGACCACCGGTAGCGCAGATTGGCCTGGATCGCCTGGATCTGGCCGACAATGCCGAGCGGCTGCAGGTAATGCGCAAGGTCCGGCCGCCGCACGGCCGCCCGCACCCGATACCCCCGCCGCGCCAGCGCCCGCACCACATGCCGGCCGACAAACCCCGACCCGCCGAACACGGTGACAAGCTTGGACTCTCCCGTGACCAGTCCCGCCATGGCTGCACTCCTCGTGTCCGTTCGTTTGTTGACCGTTTCCGCCGACCGAATCCGCCTCGACGAGGGTCGATGCGGCGGGTCGCCGAGCCGGCGCAAGGATAAGTCCAGGCCCCGCCGGCCCTGCGCCAACGCGCGCGTTGGAAACCCGGCCGATACCTTGATTTTCTAAATAGCCAGACCGGTCAGGCCTGTACAGGGGGCAAGATGTGGCAGGGTGGGGAAACCACAAACCTGCAGACAGCCCGCGCAACACCATCGGATCAGCCGTCCTCGGAAATCCAGGCAAACTGGCGCGGTCACCGATTGACACGGCCCGCAAGCCCTTTTAAGGAACCGGTTCGCTGTCCGCAGCCATGCCCAGGTGGCGGAATTGGTAGACGCGCTGGCTTCAGGTGCCAGTGATCGCAAGGTCGTGGAGGTTCGAGTCCTCTCCTGGGCACCAAGTTTTCCCAAACTCTGATCTGAAAAGTATGCGGCGCTTCTTGGTTTGCGACGGCGTCAGCGTTGGTCTGGGGATTTGGTGCACCGTCACCGCAATTCCAGGCTTCCAAGGCGATCAGGCAGGGAGGCAGGCCGCCGAAGAAGTGACGGACCTGGTTGCGTCGCAGCTTCCGGCGGATCACCGGTCGCCCCTCACGATCGGCGCCGTGGTTTACGGTGGGTTTACGGTGACAGTTTACTTAATCCCCTTTTACTCGTTCGGTCTTGGCCCCCAGCTTACCAGGTTTCACCATTTACCAGGTCCTACTCCCTAGATCCTCCAGCCATTCGGCACGGCCGATCGGCCGTCCAACGATTTCCGTTCGGCGCAGGGTCGTGTCGGCGACGGCCGGGTCGAACGGGGCGTCGGGGAACGCCGCGAAATCGCCGATGCGGCCCAGTGCCGGTTTGACTGAGACAACCCTGTCGTCGAAACCAGCAAGGTGGCATCGCCTATGTTCGACACGCATTAGAAGGGCGCTGGAAAGGAATCCGGGCGTCAGCACTGCAGGAGGACGGCCATGCCTTATCTGATCCGCGGAAACAACATCGACGAGGACGCTGTGGAAAATACGTTCTATCCCGATTTTCCGATGGCGAAAAAACGACCGTTTCTCAACAACCAACCGGTCAGCCAGGCCCAGAAGGACGAAATCCCCCGCACATTGCTCGTCGAGCCGCCCACCATTACCCATAGCCTGGATCCCTTGCCCGAATTGCTCGGCTGGGACAACGGGCTGAATATCGTCTATCCGCCGATGAAGGACCTGATCGAAAAACTGGAGCCGGGCGTACACGAGTTTATCCCGCTGGAGGTGAGATCTCGTGACGGGTCGGCTTCCTTTGGAACCTACTATCTTGTTCTGATTACACAGATGGTGGACGCGCTGGTTTATGACGAGACCGATTTTGGTGGTGTGTATGGTCTTGAAGCGGCGAGGAAAAACCGTTTCTCAATCTCTAGCTTCAGTCGTCCCGTCTTAAGAACCGACGCAGCGCGGGGATACCATTTATGGCGGGGTGCTGATGGCTTGGTAGCGCATTACTTCTGCTCCGACGAGATCGGTCGTTTCATCAAAGACAACAATCTGCGCGGATGGAGCTTGGACGCGTGCGTGATGCACCGCTCCCAATTGCACTAAAGCTATTGATTTAACTCATAAAAGAAGGAGAGGCAGCTAACGGCAACCGGAACTGTCATCGGGGTAACTCAGACCCAATTCAGCGACGTCAAATACCTTCCGAAAATCCAGCCCAACACCGGCGCCCGGGTAAATTTCCAAGGCCATCACATCATTCTGGACACTGGGCTAATTGACGGCGCCCCTTTGATGGCGCCGGAGGCAAGAAGGCCATAATGGGAATTGCGCGATGCTGACTCTTTTTTGTCAGGTACGCCTCTAACTGATTTCTGAGGATTGAAGCATGACCAAAAAAATCTGGGCTCCCGGGCGGGCCGATGGGACCGGGGAAGTGATCTATCCAGAAATGCTCGAATACGCTTGGGTTGAGGACCTCGATCGGGTGACCGAAAACTCCAAACATGTTCGCGGCGTCAGGCGACTGAGTGACATGCCCAAGATTCCCATCAGCCATATGTTGGCGATCATGCGGGAAACGGCATCAAGGTCGGAGGTCATGGCGGCGTACAGCAGTGCGCCGGTGGACGGCCAAATCCCGCAAAAGGAAAGACATCTGCTCAGTTGGTACCAGGAATATCTAGGGCACAAATATGGGACCTGGCCGGATACGGTCAGTCGGATGACTGGCCCGATGCGAGCATTGGCAAATGGGGTCTATTCCGGGCTCGACGATCCCAAGCTCGTTTCAGATCTATTGAAAGATCCCTTTATCTGCGAGGACAACTGTAATGACCACGACTCATGCGGTAGTAATTGTCGATAATAATATGCTAATATTACGGTGACAGTTTACCAAATCCCTTTTCTATGACAAGCTCATACCATGGCCCGCCTCGCCCGCATCGTCATCCCCGGTCTTCCCCACCTCGTCACACAGCGCGGCAATCGCCGCGAGCGCACTTTCTTCGAAGACGATGATTACGCGCTTTATCTCGACCTGCTCGCCGAAAGCAAAAACAAAGCCGGAAGCGAGATCTGGGCCTATTGCCTGATGCCCAATCATGTCCATCTGATCGTCATGCCCTCAAACGAGGACGGTCTCAGGCGCACCGTCTCTGACCTGCATCGACGCTATACCGGCTACATCAATGCCCGTGCCCGCACGACAGGTCATCTGTGGCAGGGGCGCTATGGCTCGGTGGTGATGGACGAAGAGCACCTGTTCAACGCCCTGCACTACGTCACGCTCAATCCGGTCCGTGCCGGGCTCGTCAAACACGCCGAGGACTGGCCGTGGTCAAGCGCCCGCGCGCACCTCGCGGGTAAGGACGACAAGGTCGTCACCGTCAAACCGGCGCTCGACCGCGTCGGCGACTTCGCCGCCTTCCTCGACGCCCCGATCGACCCGGACGAAGCCTATGGGGTTCTGCGCCGGGCGGAGACCATCGGACGGCCGATTGGTAGTGCGGAATGGCTGGAGGATCTGGAGATCCGAACCGGGAGAACGCTCAAGCCCGGCAGGCGGGGGCCCAAGCCGCGAGACTCAAAAGAGATAAGGTAAACTGTGACCGGTACTATGCTGAAGTCATTTGTCGCCAAGCGATAGATGGCGCTTTCGTTGAAAGGCGCGCCACCGACCGTGACTTTTGTAACCCCCGCGCCGGCCATTTTTAGATCCAACGAGAAAGTCATTCCCGAAACGTGTATCACCGTAATGGGATGGACGTCCCCTTTCACAGGGGCATGCGACACACATCAGTATGGCTCATTGCGAAGTCGGCTGGGGGGTCCAATCCCCTTGCAGTAGATTTGGTCCGAAACAATGTTCAGCCCAAGGACAGACCATGATTTCCCGCCACTACATCCGCGACATGGCGCTTTACAACAAGTGGCAGAATGAAACGCTGTACGGCTTGTGCGCGGACATGACGGCCGGTGAGCGTTTGCGCGATCGTGGGATGTTCTTCAAATCGATCCACGGCACCCTGAACCATATTTTGTTGGTTGATCAGGTCATCCTGGATTTCATCAAGTCCGGCGTCCGCCCGAAGTGGCAAGCGGACCATATCCTGCACGAGGATTTCGAAGATCTGACCGCCGCGCGCCAGGCATTCGATCAGCGCCTGCTCGATCTCGCCGACAGCGTCGAAGAGGATTGGCTGACCGGCACCGTCGCCTTCCCAAGCCCGAGGCCCGGCGAGACCGCCAACATTCCGCGCGGCTATTTCCTCATGCAGATGTTCAATCACCAGACCCACCACCGCAGCCAGATCACTTGCGAACTGCACAAAGAGGGGATCGATTACGGCATCACGGACCTGCCGTTTAATCCGTACATGGTGTATTGAAGTCCGGCGCTTGGCTTGCCCGCTGCCGTATCGGTTCGCGTTACGGCGTTCATCCCATGACCGGTATCGGTAGCGTTCAAGGCGCCTCGCGGCGGGCACCATCGTCGCGTGTTAGTCTATCTTTTTCGTGCACCGGGATCGATGGTCCGATGGATAGTCTGGAGAGATTCCGCAGCGCTCAGGAGCGCATCTACCAGGATGCGCTGGCCGAGCTCCGGGCCGGACGCAAGCGCTCGCATTGGATGTGGTTCATCTTTCCGCAGATTGACGGACTTGGTATGTCCGAAACGGCGAAACGATATGCAATTTGTGACATCGAAGAAGCACGGAGATACCTGGCCGATCCGGTGCTGGGGGTGCGGCTTCGGGAGTGTGTGCGAGCGGCGCTCAGGCATCCGAACCTTTCTCCCGGAGAGCTTTTTGGATCTCCGGACGACATGAAGTTTCGATCGTGCCTTACCCTGTTTGAAATCGCCGACCCGCAAGCCCCTCTTTTCAAGGAAGCGCTGTCGACTTTCTATTCGGGCGTGCGAGACGCCAAGACACTTGCGCTCGTCGGGATGTGACGGGCGGCGGAACCAGCCAATCTCAGACCTATTGATCGGCCCGAAATACTCCGAAAAGGAAACCGGTAACTCCGCTATCGGGGTCCATGGGACTGCAGTGTAAGTATAGAACCCGAGCAGCCGGATCCGCTACAATCAACGAAATTTGCGCGCTTCGCGAAGGCCTGAAAGCGTTCCGATCTTGTCGACGCAAGACGCCATTCGATAAAGTCAATGCGAGGTGGTCAGCGGCGTTCAACAAGGAGCTCTTTCGTGCTGCAAGGAGAAACCAACCGATCCTTTTCGGTCGATGGTCCGTTCGGACGGAGACACTTTTGAGCCAGGACATCGACACCTCGAAGGAGGAAAGCCAGGCCGATGCCGCGGCGCGGCGTGCGGGCGGTGAATTCGTTCGCGGGGTAAGCGCGTTTCGGCACATGATCGGCGTCGCTTCCGACTTCCCGGCCGAACCCGACCGCTATCATCTGTTTGTCGCCCTCAACTGCCCTTGGTGCCACCGCGTGAGCCTGGCGCGCGGCGTTCTGGGACTGACCGCGCGTCTCTCGATGGACATCGCCTACCCGAACCGGACCGACGAGGACGACCCTGCGGGCCCGAATTTCTGGCAGTTCGCGCCGGATCGGCCATCGCCGCTGACGGGAGCGCCGCTTCCCGAATGCACGGCCGAGACCGGCACCGGTTCGGGCTTCAGGCTGGCCAAGGAAATCTATGCAGCGGAGGGTTCGGACGAGCGCTCTCTCCCGATCCTCTACGACAAAAAAACCAGGCGGATCGTGTCGAACGAAAGCGCTGAAATCGTGCGGATGCTGGGGGCGCATGCAAAGGCGCTTGGAAGTGAGTTTTCTGCCGAGCGTATCCCTGACCTGTACCCGGATGGCGAGGCCTACGCCGATCTGAGGCACGAAATCGATGTGCTGAACAACGAAATCTACGTCGCCATCAACAACGGGTCCTACAAGGCCGGCTTTTCAAGCAACCAGGAGGTCTACGAGACCGCCTTTCAGAATTACTTCGACACGCTGTCCATGCTCGAAAGCCGCCTTGCCTCGGATGGGCGCCCTTTTCTGACCGGTGACCGGTTTACCGAAGCGGACCTGCGGCTGTTCCCGACCCTCTACAGGCACGACCCGATCTATTATGTCCGCATGAAACTGAACGGCGCCCGGATCCTCGACTATCCGCATCTGTGGCGCTGGCTGTGCCGCGTCTATGCGTTGCACGGCGTGGCGCAAAGCTGTTCCTTGCTCCACTGCCGACAGGGCTATTTCGGACGAACGTGGAACCGCACGATTCCCGCCGGGCCGCTACACCCCATGCGGTATCCGGACGCCTACGAGCACCCCGAGCTTGGCGCATAAACTGCCCGTATCGGCTCACCTTCGGAATTGCGGAACCAGTTTGCTGATTGCCGAATTTGGAAAGCAACGGAACGAGCGGCATTGAACCGTCCTGTGGCCGGCCCACAGGGCCGGAGGCAATGCCAACAGTCCAGCCTTTTGACCTCTCTGACCGCAACGCCGCCGCAGCGGCAAAGCATCCGGCCATCCGCAAATCGGAGGGTTCCGATCTGCCAGTCAAAAAACGGCGGCGAACCATTGCCGTTGTGATCGCTCTGCGCGACACGCCTTGCCAGCGGGTCGGGAGAGACCATCAGACAGGTCAAAAGCCTGGACCGTTGGTAAGAGACGCCTCCGGTCAGATCTGCCGGCCTTTACGCCGGCTGCCGGCGACGAAAGCCGAGCGCTCCGAGCAGGCCGAATCCTGCAAGGGCAAGTCCGAAAGCCGCTGGCAGCGGAACAGGAACAGCCGTGCCGATCGCGAAGACACCGGTGACGTTACCCTGGGCGGTCGGATTGCAAGATTGACCTCTTATTGTCGTGATCAGTTTGCAGGAAATGAAATTGCCGCCGGTATTTGGTCCTTCATACACGAAGTACGGTGACCCGACTTTGGGTAAAAAATTGGGTGTTCCCAATTGACTGCCCAACGCCGTGGATATTTCGAACGCGAAATCCCTGTTGCCGTGCCAGTCCTGCGCAAGAAGTTGGCTTTCCAGACTGTTATAGGTGCCGCGCACCGCTGTGATCTCGTACGTCCCGAAGCTGGTCGTGAGGGTGACCGCCTCCGCTTTTCCCGCGCTGGCGGCCGTCAGGCATACACAAACAGCAATCATGCGCAAAGGCGCTGCGGCCATTCGGTTTAACACCGCCCAGTTTCGACTTTTATGTCTGCCGGTTAACTGGCTAGGTTTGAACATCACTTACTCCAAACTGTGATACAAAACCTACACCCGCGCCCTCCCTTAGTCGAAGCGCCAGGTTCGATCAAGTCTTCACCGTTGGCGCTACGTATCATAATGTCCGATAGAACAGGCGGTTCGTCTCCCGGGCTTGCGGCCGAACGAATGGCCGTCGGATGAGCATCTGCCGAGAGAAGGGCAGGCCAGGTGGATGCGCCTTTTGACCGGTGTCGGTCACCGATCATGAAGGCCGGGCAGACGGTATCAGCGTTCAACGATTATTGTGACGGTGAACCTTGTCTCGCAACCAATCAGGGTTCAGTCACTGCAACTTGCGGCCTGTCGAGCGTCCGGTTAACCGGTCCGAAGGTCACGGACGCAACCGCGTTTGTGTATGTTCCCGCAGTAATCAATCCGTCTCCTGCGCCCTTTCCTCTTCGAAGGCGGCCCTGAGATGTCGTGGCAATTCAAACTCTTGAAGCACCCGCGCGCGCCCGTCGGCCGACATCTTCCGCGCCATCTTGTTCACGATGCGCTGGAGTTTGTCCGGCTCTTGTTTGGATGCGAAGTCGGCAAAGTACCACTTCAGAAACACGAAACAGATGACGTCTTCCAGCGCCTGAACTTCCGGATTGCGCTTGAGGCCCTCCTTGCGCAGCATCTGACCGGCGGCGGCGATCGCCTCGGCATTGAAGCCGGCTTCGGCCATGATGGCGCCGACCCGGTCCGCGTGGTGGCGGGCGAGGTCGCGGCGCCAGGTGAGATAGCCGGCGCGGCCGTCCGGGTAGTCGGTCCGCTTCAGGACCCAGCGTTCGATGTGCTGGCCGCGCGCCGCGGCTTTCAGTGCGTCGGAGGCCTGCGGAAACAGCCGATCCAGCTCACCCGACATGCGCTGTCCGTAGAGCAACGCCGCCGGCGCGCCCTCCGACGTATCAGGATCGGCTTCATTGGCGGCGTCGATTGCGGCCAGTGCCCGATCGAGCGCGCTCACAGTCCGTGGCTCCATGCCTCGGCCGGGTCTTCTTCGGCATAGGTGCGCAGGCGGGCCAGATCGCTGATGGAGGCATGGTTGCGGGCGATGCTGACACCTACCGACCGCAGCTTGGCGAAGGCCCGGCTGAGGCTTGCCGGCTTCATGCCAAGGTGGCCGGCAATCAGCGCCTTGTCGTAGGGCAGGGTCACCATGCAGCTTCCTTTGTCGGTCGCTGCGAGACCGAGCAGGAATTCGGCAACCCGCTGCGCACCGGTCTGCGCCTTCATCTGCTCAACCTGACCCACCAGGGCATGCAGGTGCTGGAAGGTCGCCGCGAGCACGGAAATGCAGATTTCCGGCTGCTCCTTCATCATGGACACCAAAGTCGCGGCCGAAATCTGCAGGAGCGCGCAATCTGTGACAGCCTCGCCGGAAACCGGGTAGTTTTCGTTGCGAAAGGCGACGGCCTCGCCGAAGCTGTGGCCGCGCGCGAAGATGTTGACGATCGTTTCCTTGCCGTTCGGCGATATCCGGTAAAGTTTCACCCACCCGTCCAGCACGATGTGTATGACGGTCGCCGTTTCGCCCTGCAGGAACAGCACTTCGCCCTGATTGTACCTTTTGATCACGGGGCCTGCCAACAGCCGGTCGATGACCGGTTCCGGCAGGTTTTTCAGCAACAGCGACGTTCGGGCGACATCCCTCGCGGCTTCGGTCAGCATCGATGGTTCCACTCCCGCGTGATGCGTTCGGTCGGCGAGGCCGAATTCGGCGCCTGTCAGGTCACTGACCGGTTTGTCGCACAGGTGCGTCCCGTGTCCAAGACGGCAGCGGCATTCAGCCGAGCCGCGCGGCGAACGCGTTGACCAAAGTCAAGAAATCGCACAGGCGCACCGTTAGCCTGACGTGTGGCGCCGTCGTGATCCGCCGGGCGCCGTGTCCTGTATAAGTCGCAGCGTAAATCGCCGACCGAGCGCCCGTGAAAGGCAAAAAGATGCACTACCAGACCTACTTTCGCGATCGTCTGAACCGCCTGCGGGAGGACGGCAATTACCGGGTTTTCACCGACTTGGCCCGCCATTGCGGTCAGTTTCCCGCCGCCAGCCGCCATGTCGGTGCAAAGACGAGCGACGTCGTCGTGTGGTGCTCCAACGATTATCTCGGCATGGGCCAGCACCCCGCCGTGCTGGCCGCCATGCACGAGGCGCTGGACCGGTGCGGTGCGGGCGCCGGCGGCACACGCAACATTTCCGGCACCACGCATGACCATGTACTGCTGGAAGCCGAACTCGCCGACTTGCACGGCAAGGACGCGGCGCTCCTGTTCACGTCGGGCTACGTCTCCAACTGGGCGGCGCTGGGGACGCTTGCGTCCCAGCTTCCCGATTGCATTGTGTTCTCAGACAGCCTCAACCATGCCAGCATGATTGAAGGCATCCGCCACAGCCGTGCGCAGAAGGTGATCTGGAATCACAACGATGTGGATCATCTGGAGGCCTGCCTGGCCGCTGCGCCGCCGGACGCACCGAAACTGATCGCTTTTGAATCCGTCTATTCGATGGACGGGGACATCGCCCCGATTGCCGAGATCTGCGACCTTGCCGACGCCTACAACGCCATGACCTATCTCGACGAGGTCCACGCCGTCGGCCTCTACGGCGCGCGCGGCGGCGGGATTGCCGAACGCGCAGGCCTGATGGACCGGTTGACGGTGATCGAGGGGACGCTCGGCAAGGCCTATGGCGTGGTCGGCGGCTATATCGCGGCTTCCGCCGAGCTCTGCGACTTCGTGCGCAGTTTCGCAAGCGGCTTCATTTTCACCACCGCCCTGCCGCCGGCCGTTGCCGCGGGCGCCGCGGCGGCCGTGCGCCACCTCAAAGCCTCGGATACGGAGCGCAGGCTGCAGCAGCAGCGCGTCGCGGAAGTGCGCGCCCGTCTCGATGCGATCGGCATCCCCCACCTTGAAAATCCAAGCCACATCATTCCGGTCATGGTCGGCGATCCGGTCAAGTGCAAGGCGATTTCGGATAGGCTCCTGGACCGGCACGGCATCTACATCCAGCCGATCAACTATCCCACTGTCCCGAAAGGCACCGAACGCCTGCGCATCACGCCGTCGCCGGTCCATTCAAAGGCCGACATCGATCATCTCGTCGAGGCGCTCGGCGATTTGTGGAGCCAGTGTCAGCTCGCCCGATGTCCGAAGGCGGCCTGAGACGGACTCGCTCCTATCGCGAAAACCCGACAGAGCCGACGAATCCGGCACCGGCCGTTCGTTCGGTCCAGAGATAATCCGGTCATCGGGAGCACGTGTGTGGCTCAATGATAAGCGAAGGCCTTCTCCGAAAAGTATTGATTAACATTTGATATAACAACGGACCTTGCCTAGTGTTTGGTCCGGGAATCGACCGTCCGGGTGTCGCAAGTCCTGCAAAGACGAGTCCGCGAGAAGCCAGAGGAACGGACTGGATGGGGGAGAGGTGGTGCATCCCGACTGGGCGCCAGTGGGAGCGGGCGCGTGACCAGTGTTATGAGGGCACAAGTCGGCTTTGCGGCACCTTGTCGCCGCATTCGGTGACGGCTTTGCGCCTGATTTTGTGGGGCGCGGTCGCGGCCGGGATCCATGTGGGCGTGGGATCAGGACCGGTCGCCGCGCAGACCGTCATCCCCCCTTCAGCCGGGCCCTGCATCGTCGCCGGCACGACGGCGACCTGCACCGGCGACCTGTCGGCCGGCGTCGACGCTGACGGTCCGACGATCGACACCCTGAACATCAACAGCCTCAACCAGAATCTGGGGAACACAGGGGCGGCCGATGCCATCAACTTCGCGTCGCCCAACGGCACCATCACCGTCAATGTGAACACGGGAACATTTGAGGCCGTCGTGGCAACCGGAGGCGCGACCACCGACGTCGTCGATGCCACCGTCATCGGCGCGGGGAACGTCGTCGTCAATTCCACCGGCAACCGAACGAACACTGCCCTGGGCAACGGGATCCTGGGCTTCGTCGGGGGAGACGGCAATGTCGCGATTGTCTCGGAAGGCAACATCACCGCGCGAGGCCTTGGCATCAACGCCATTGTGGGTGATGCCGGCGATGTGACGGTCCAGTCGACGGGCAACATTACGATCAACTCGCCGGTCCCGATTTTCCCGGCTCCTCCCACCCGTCCGGCCGCGATACGGGCCGCGGTCACCAATGCCGGAAACGTGCGCGTCGTCTCGACCGGCGACATCTCGATTACAGGTGGGAGCATCGCCTCGGGCATTCAGGCCAATGAATTTCTCGGCCTGGTCACGGCAAGAACCGTGACGATCATCTCGATGGGAAACATCAGCGCCGGCGGTGCCAGTACAAACGCCTTCGGCATTCTCGCCGGCCATGACATCGGGCCCATCGACATTACATCGATGGGCAACATCACCGCGGCAACCGGCATCTCCGCTGGCTTGGGCACGTCCGGCGACGTGACCATCGTGACGACCGGTGACATCAACGGCACCGACGAGGGAATCGTAGCATCGACGCCGGCAGGAACCTCCTTCGTATCCATCGCCGGCACGATCACCGGCGGCGGCGGTACGGCGATCAACATGAATGCCACACCCGGCGTTGCCGAACTGGCCCTGAACGCCGGCTGGGCCCTGTCCGGTCAGGCCCGCACCGTCACCACCGATGCCGACGACATTCTCTCATTGCGGGGTGCAACCGATTCCAGCCTGGATCTCAGCCAGGTCGGCGATGCCACCAATCCGAACGGCATTATCGGTTTCGATATCCTGAACAAACAGGACAGCGCGACCTGGACCCTGACGGGCACCCAGACGACCGGCGCGCTGACTGCGACCAACGTCAATGGTGGCGTGCTCGTCAACAACGGTACCCTGTTGTCGCCGGTCTTCGTCAACAGCGCGGTCTATGGCGGTACCGGCACATCGAACGCGCTGACGGTCAATGCCGGCGGTACGGTCCGGCCCGGCCTGGCAACGTTTGGTACGCTCAACGTCAACGGTGCTCTCACCTTCAATCCCGGCGGCACCTATGAGGTCAACCTGGACGAGACCGGCGCGACGGACCGCATTGCCGCAACGGGCCCGGCGACGATTTCGACGAGCGGAACCAGCATCAACATCGTCAGCGATCCGACGGCGACTTTCCCCGATGTCTCGCCGATCTACACGGTCATCTCCGCAGCCGGGGGTGTCACCGGCCAGTTCGCAACCATTGCCGACAACCTGCCGGATCTGGCCTTTTCCGCCACCTATACGGCCAACACGGTCGATCTCTCCTATGTCCGGGCGGGCACGGCGGGGACCGCGAACGTGTCCGGCGTTCCGGATTTCAGCCCGAAAGAGATCCATCCCTCGGCGCTTGCCGCCGGCATCTACAGCGACTGGCTGTTCGTTGACACGCTCAGCCGCCGGGTCGGCTTCACCTTGCCGGAAATGAACGATACGGATGTGGCCGGACAAGCGCTCGGCTTCGCCGCACAACCCGACGGGACAAATGCCGGCCCGCGCAGCAGGGGCGTCTGGGGCGCGTTGATGGCCGAGCACACCCGGATCGGCGCCGATGCATCGGTGACGGGCTGGGAGGCTACGATCGGTGGGCTTGCCTTCGGCATCGAAAAACGGCTCGATAAGGGCTGGCAGGGGATGTCCTGGCCGCCTGTTCTGGTCGGCCTGGCGGGCGGTTACACGAAGACCGATGTCACCTCGGGCGCATCCGGTGCGGAGGTGGAGAGTTTCCATGTGGGGCTCTACGCTGCGGCGCGCCACGGCGCATTGACGCTGTCGGGCGCGGTGGCGGCGGCTCATCAGAGCTACGACATCAGCCGCGTCATCGACCTCGGTGGCGGCGCCGCGCTGGTGGCAAGTGGCGATCCGAACGGGTTTTCGATCACGTCGA
Organism: Rhodobiaceae bacterium; assembly: GCA_028285165.1. Taxonomy (GTDB): domain Bacteria; phylum Pseudomonadota; class Alphaproteobacteria; order Rhizobiales; family JANQQB01; genus JANQQB01. Next base: position 10,414 of record JANQQB010000388.1, on the reverse strand, counting down.
GTTTCGAATCCAGCTACGATTTCAACGCCGCGTTCGGGTTGTTCGACGGCATCCGGACGATCCCGGGCGATCTGGGCTTCGGCCCCGTCCTGAGCGTCGATGTGCTTCACGGCAAGCTGGACGGGTTTGCCGAAACCAATGCCGGCCTGCTCAATCTGACGGTGGACGATACAAGCGGAACCCAGGTGATTACGGGTCTCGGTTTTGCGGTCGACTGGAAACGTTCGTTCGGCGACCGCCAGGTCAGCCTGGAGGGGCGTGTCGCGTGGGAGCATGTCTTCGGAGACCAGTCCCTGGTCACCCAATCGGCGATTGCAGCCGTCGCCGGCGCCAACTTTTCGACCGCCTCCGCCGCGGTCGGCCGCAACCGCCTGACGCTCGGCGTCGGTGGCGCATTCGCAATCTCCGACCGGCTCGCGGCCCATGCGCGCTATGACGGCCGGTTTTCGACCCGCAGCACGGACCATCGCGGCAGTGCGGGACTGACGTTCCGGTTTTGAAAGAACAAAGAGCGCAACACCCGGCACCATCACCGGTACAGCCGAAATGAACTGAGAGCTGTCGCGTACCCAGATTTGAGATTCTCAGACAAAAAACGGCATCTCGACCAGCCAGAAGGTGCATGCTTGAGGCAATTTTTGCGGTTACCTTCATACGACTAATCCGAGATGCTGAGATAACGACATGACACCGAACCTGCCCTACGCTGTGAGACGAGGGTACCAGCTCGGCCAGCGCCCTCGAGGGGTCCGGTGGAGAAATGTCGATAGCGTTTGAGACCGGATCATGAAGCGATTGAGTGAACAGGCACAGGTCGGGGGAACGGCGTGGATGAAAGGCATTGCGTCCGGAAAAGCGTGTCGGGCATTTGGCGGCGATCGACGCAAAACCCAGCTCCAGGACGGGTTGGTCACTCACTCGGAGCATCGGCATCTCTTGCCGCTTGCCCGCTTTTCAGGCCGACAATGGTGTCCGAGCAACCCCTCACGTGACAAGCCGCGGGGCGTCTGCAAGACCGCTTCGGCAAGTGTCTGATCTTTTGTCGCTCGTGCCTATCGTGACCACACGAAAGGATCGTGCTCCGTGGAAATGGTCGATGATGAAAAACTTCGCCAGAAGACAACCGGCTCGCCTCCGGCCGCGGCCTTGAACGGGTCTTCGCCAGACACCATGCGGTATACATTCGCAGAGTGCACGCTCGATGTCCCGCGCCGGGCGTTGTATCGTGGCGAGCGTCTGGTGACGCTCGAACCGCAGATTTACGAGATCCTCGTGCTGCTTATCGAAAACCGTCACCGGGTCGTAACGAAAACGGAGATATTCGCGGCCATCTGGAAAGACAGGGCTGTCTCCAATTCCGTACTGACCGCCCGGCTGCATTCGCTCAGGCGCGCGATCGATACCGAGGACGGTCCGAGCCACATCCGAACGATTCACCGTGTTGGTTATTCGTTCGACACACCCGTGGAAGTCCAAAGTGACCAGACCGGCGCCTAACCCGGAACTGTTTGGCGCCTTTCAATGCGTTGATCTTGTGTGGCCGCTTCCGCGGTCGGATTGCGAAGCCGTGGATGGACGTGGCCGTAACCAATCTGTCCCCGGATGGCGGTTTTTGAGATGGCCGGCCTTGGTTCGTCCCACGACGGACCGATCGCATCGAAAATGCAACTGCATGGAATCATTGTGAAAGACGCCAACGCTCTCCGACGTGGGCGGTCGGCGATTTTGCCTGCTCGTTCCGGGACGGCCTTGCCGATTGATTCGGTGAAAGCCGTAATGAATGCAATTAAAAACGGATAATATTGCAACCTAGAAGAGGCTAATCTCTTTGAGATACTATTGATAATTCATTGAGAACTCATTGAGAAAAGTGCCATATAAATCACAGAATATCCGGAAATATTATCGGGTGCTGTAAAAGTACACGCCTTCGCGTTGTCGCTGTTCTTCGCCTCGCCTACGGTCATCCCATTCAAGACGCCTTTTATTCGATCCCTTCGCACGGACGACCGGGTCGTTTGTGGCGCTTGAAGAAGGTCAACGGCCCCGGAGAAGGAGCCCTGAACTTGGCAAGCAATCGCAAGGCGCGCCGGCGGGATCGGACCCTGACCCGAAAGCCGGAACACAGCAAATCCCTTTGCAACACCGCGCCGACCGAACCGGGAAAGGTCGCGCCGATACGCTGGCGCGCGGCGCTTTTGGGAACGACGGCGGCCGGTGCCCTGGCGCTTGCCATGCCCTCGGCCGTACGGGCGCAGGTGGTGCTCAACCCGCCGGGCACGATCCCGGCCCAATGCCAGGTCACCGGCGGGGCCGCTGTCTGCACCGGCAATCTAACGGCTGGCCTCGACGCCGACGGCCCGCCGCTCTCCGACTTGACGATCCAGAATCTGACGGCGGCGATCGCGCCGGCCGTCAATGTGACCGGCGTGGATTTCGAAACGACCGCGACGACGGGAGACGTCACCATTACTGTCGACACGGGCGCGTTCGGAATCACTGCCAGCGGTACCGCCGCAGACGGGATCAATGTGGATGCCGATGTATTGGGCACGCTGACGGTTCGCTCGACCGGGCATATCACGTCCGGCGATTACGGCATCCTCGTAGACAACAACGTAAACGGTGGACGTATTGTCGTCATCAGCACCGGCAACATCAGCGCGTTCGACACCGCCATTTATGCGGGTTCGCCACAAGGTGATGTTACAATTGTCTCTGATGGCAACATCACCTCGACCGACGACAAAGGCGTCTTTGGCTATGCCCAAAGTAGCTCCAGCGGGCCTCCCACGACACTCCGGATCACGTCGACCGGTGACATCAACGCAGAGGAAATCGGCATCTATGCGCTCCATGCCGACGATGGCGACCTTGTCATCGTGTCGCGCGGCAACATCACGGCAAACACTGGAGCAGGCATATATGCGGGTGTCGACGAGACTGGGAACGTTTTCATTACGTCAACCGGCAACATCATCTCGAACAACGACGATGGCATAGAAGCGGACGTCGCGGACCGTCCCGACGACTCCGGAAGTATCACGATCGTCAGCGACGGCACCATAACGGCCGCACGGCACGGTATCTGGGCCCAAAATGGCGATCCCCTCGCCACTGTGGGCGGCACCACGACGATCACATCCACCGGCGACGTCACGTCCACCGGCGCGGGATATGCCGGCATCTATGTGCAAAATGGCGATTTCGCCGGACCGAGCAATCTTGTCGACAGCACGGTCACGATCACGTCCGGCAGCACGGTAACGGGCGGTTCGGGGGCCGGCGACGGTGTGCTGTTTGTCGGTGGTCGGGTGAACCGTCTTATCAATCGGGGCACGATCGGGGCAGCGTCGGGCAGCGCGGTCGAGGGTGGCAGCGGCCAGGAACAGATCCACAATTACGGCGTACTGAACGGCACGGTCAATCTCGGCAACAGCGCCAATATCGTGAACAATGCGGCGGGCGGCATCATCACCGGCGACCTGACGACCGGAACCGGCAATGACAGCTTCTTCAACGACGGCACGTTCACCGGCACCGCCAATCTCGGCGACGGCGACAACGTCGTCACCAACACATCGCCGACCAGCTTCAACGGTGCCCTGATCACCGGCGCCGGCAACGACACGGCGACCAATTCCGGCGCCTTCAACGGGACGTTCGACCTTGGCGGCGGCACCAATGTCTTCAACAACGTCGCCGGCGGTGTTCTCAATTCCGGCGCGACCCTGAGCGTGGGTGCAGGCAATCCGCTGAACAATGCGGGCACGCTGTCACCTGGCGGGTCCGGCGCTAGTCAAACAACAGCCCTGACCGGCAATCTCGTCCAGACCAGCGGCGGGATTTTTCTGGTCGATGTCGATCCGGGGGCCGGGACCGGCGATCTGGTGACGGTCACTGGCACGGCCAATCTTGCCGGCACGGTCCAGGCGCAGGTGGTCAATCCGGGACCAGGGACGCAGTCGGTGACCATCCTGACGGCCACCGGCGGCACGACGAATAACGGGCTCGGGCTGCTGGCGAGTCCGGCCTTGCAGGCGTCGCTGTCGTTCCCGAACGCCAATGACGTGGTGCTGACGACGTCGATCGACTTTTCCGCCGGCGGCCTCAATCCGAACCAGACGGCGTTGGCAGGCAGCTTGAACTCGGCGCTGGCGGCCGGCGTCGGCGGGCTCGAGCCGGTTCTCGATCCCCTCCTGAACAATGTCTTCACCATCGGCGACTACCGGAACGCGCTCAACCAACTCCTGCCGGAGGTGATGCTCAATACCGAGACGGCGACGCTGTTTGCGTCCGAGGAATTCATCGAGAACCTGTTCTCCTGTCGGCTGGCGGGCGACAATCATACCGCGCTCAGCGAAGGTGAGTGTTATTGGGCGCGGCCACAGGGCCGGTTCCTCGATCGAGACAGCGATGCCAACACGATCGGCTTCGATGAAACCAGCGGCGGATTGGCGGCCGGCGCTCAGGTGGCGGTGGCGCCGAACTGGTTCGCCGGTTTCGCGCTCGGGTATGAAAGGGCCTCGCTCGATACCGACACCGGCGCCGAAACGGACAGCAACCGGTTCTCCGGTGGTCTGTCGCTGAAATACCAGGCGGGATCGTTCCTGCTCGGCGCGGCGATCAGCGGTGGCGTGTCAGGCAACGACACACAACGGCCGATCAGCTTCGGCGGCGTGGGTGGGTTCAATGCCACGGCGGAGGCCAACTACGCGATCAAGACGCTGACCGGACAGGCGCGCGCGGCCTATGTCTTCCAGTTCCGCGACTGGTTTGCCAAGCCGCTTGTCGATGTCACGGCGACCTATCTATCCCGCGACGGGGTGACGGAAACCGGAGCGGGCGCGGCGAACCTGACGATTGCCGGCAGCGACGAGACGTTCTTCTCAATCACGCCGGCGCTTGAGATCGGTGGGGACTTTGCGCTGTCCGAGACCGCGGTCATTCGGCCTTATGTCAGGGCCGGCGTCAGCTTCTACACCGACAGCGATCACGGTCTGACGGCCAGCTTCGTCAACGCGCCGGCCGGCACCGGCGCGTTTTCGATCACCTCGGACTTCGACGATGTGTTTGCCGATGTCGCCGCCGGCGCGACGGCCTTCTTCGACAACGGCTCATCCCTCGGCCTCGCCTATGAGGGACTGATTTCCTCCGACACGCAGCAGCACGGCATCAGCGTGAAAGGGACATTGCGGTTCTGACCATGGAAAACAACAATAACCCTGGCCTTATCAATCGGCATGACCGTCGGCGGTACAAGGCGTTGGAACGCCGGCGTGCAAAGCAGACCCGCCGCCAGCAGCCACGGCTGCGCACGGCCCTCCTTGCCTCGGCCGCAGTCGGCGTCCTGGCCACCGCCAATCTCTCAGAGGCCAAAGCGCAGGTGGTGCTCAACCCGCCCGGCACCATCCCGGCACAATGCAGCATCTTCGGTGGCGGGGCCGTTGCCGTTTGCGAGGGCGATCTGTCCGCTGGCCTTGATGCGGACGGTCCGGCCCTGACGACCCTTACCGTTCAGAACCTGGCCGGGGCGATCACGCCGGCGACGGGCGTAATAGGAATCGATTTCGACATCACCGGCAACGGCAACCCTGTCCTTACTGTTGATACAGGACAGTTCGGCATCACGACCCAAGGCGGCGGAACCCCCGGGATCGAAGTTTCGGTCACCGGGGACGGCAATGTAACGGTCAACTCGACAGCCAACATCACAACAACAGGCGCCGCCGCTGAAGCGATTCTCGCCAGGGTTAATCAAGATGGAAACGTCACGGTGACCGCCGACGGACAAATTACAGTTCAAGGTTTCGACGCCGACGGAATCGATGCGGTTGTTGGCCGCGACGGCGATATTGTGATCAACGCGTTGGGCCCGATTCTCGCACCCGGTTCGATCGCAGAGGCCATTTTGGCTTTGGTTTCGCGCGATGGTAACATCACGGTTACGGCCAATGGTGCGATCATATCCGATGGCGACGGGATCGACGTCGAAGTGAACAGAAATGGCAATGTGGTCGTTCAAGCGAATGAGGCCATTTCGACACAATCCGACAACTCGGAAGCGATTTCCAGTCGCATTGGCGGGACCGGCAATATCACGATCACGGCGAACGCCCCGATCACCACAATGGGGAACAATTCGGAGGCCATCGAAGCCATCATTTCCGGAAACGGCAACATCAACATCACCTCCGCCGGCGACATCACGACCACAGGGAACACCGCGCATGGCATCTACGCCAACGAAGCTGGAAACGGCAGCGTCACCATCAACGTGACGGGCAATATCAGCGTGAGCGGCGAGACCACCGATGGCATTTACGCCAATGAAAATGGCATCGGCGATATCTTTGTCACCGTCGACGGCAATATAACAAACGCTTCCCCCACCCCTGGCGGGGCGTCAAACGTAATCGAACTGAATGAGCGGGACGATGGCAGCATCGTCGTTAACACGTCCGGCGACATGACCAGCAATGACGATGTCTTCGATATCAGGGAGTACGGCTCCGGGCACGTGATCGTCAACTCTGCCGGTAATCTCACGACAGTTTTTGACGATGACGAGCTATTTGACATCGACGAAGACGGAAGCGGCGACCTCCGAATTACTTCTGTCGGCACTCTGACTTCCGTCGATGACGCGTTTGACGTGAGCGAAAATGATGACGGCGATCTCATCATCAGGTCGACCGGCACCATTGTTGCCGGCCTCAGCGGCGACGGCACTGGCGACGGATTTGATGTGAACGAGTTCGGCGACGGGGATGTTGTTATTGTTTCTATCGGCGACATAACAACATCCGGCGACCCCGCAGGCGACGGGTTTGACGTTAGCGAGGACGGTCCAGGTGGCATTCAGGTAACGTCCACCGGAAACGTCACGGCCACAGGGACGAACGCCAGCGGCTTTGACATCGGCAACGATGCGCCAAGTCCCAATGTCGTGACGATCATCGACGGAACCATAACGGGCGGCAGTGGCACCGGCGCCGGCGTCAACTTTGATGGACCTTTAACAACGACCACAGGAACAAATACGCTCAATACGCAAGGGAACGTAAGCCTGTCGGCGTTGAGCGGCATTGCTGTAAACGACGGCACCGCCGACACAACGATCAACAATTTCGGCACGCTGACCACGGTGTCGAACGGCGCCATCCAACTCGGCGGCGGCACCAACGCCTTCAACAATATGGGCGGCGCGATCTTCAATTCCGGTGGCATCGTGAACCTCGGTGCCGGGAACATCTTCTCGAATTCCGGCATCGTGTCGCCCGGCGCGTCCGGCACGATCCAGACTACGGCGATCACCGGCATTCTGGTTCAGAACGGCGGCGGGATCTTGCTGTCGAGCGTCGATCCCTCGGCGGGGACCGGTGACCTTGTCACGGTGACGCAAACCGCCTCGCTCGCCGGCAATGTCCAGGCGCATGTCATCAATCCGACCCTCGGCGACCGGTCGGTGACCATCCTGTCGGCGGCCGGCGGCACGACAAACAACGGGCTCGGGCTGCTGGCGAGCCCGGCCCTGCAGGCCTCGCTGACGTTCCCGAACGCCAATGATGTCGTGCTGAATTACTCCATCGACTTTTCCGCAGGCGGCCTCAACCCGAACCAGACGGCGTTGGCCGGCAGCCTGAACTCGGCCGTTGCGGCCGGTACGGGCGCTCTCGATCCGGTCGTCTCTGCGCTCCTGAACAACGTTTTCACCATCGGCGACTACCGCAACGCGCTCAATCAACTCCTGCCCGAGGTGATGCTGAACAATGAGACGGCAACGCTGTTCTCATCGGAAGACTTCGTCGACAACCTGTTCTCCTGTCGGCTGGCGGGCGACAATCATACCGCGCTCAGCGAAGGCGAATGTTATTGGGCCCGGCCGCAGGGCCGGTTCCTCGACCGGGACAGCGATACGAATACGATCGGCTTCGACGAGACGTCCGGCGGATTGGCCGCCGGCGCTCAGGTGGCCGTCGCACCGAACTGGTTCGCCGGCTTTGCGCTGGGGTATGAGCGGGCGTCGCTCGACACCGACACCGGCGCAGAAACCGACAGCAACCGGTTCTCCGGCGGTCTGTCACTGAAATACCAAGCCGGGTCTTTCCTGTTTGGCGCGGCAATCAGCGGTGGCGTGTCGGGCAACGATACGCGGCGACCGATCAGCTTCGGAGGCGTCGGCGGCTTCAATGCGACGGTGGAGTCCAACTACGCGATCAAGACGCTGACGGGTCAGGCGCGTGCCGCTTATGTCTTCCAGTTTCGCGACTGGTTCGCCAAGCCGCTGGTCGACGTGACCGCAACCTATCTGTCGCGAGACGGGGTGACGGAGACCGGGGCGGGGGCGGCCAACCTTGCGCTTTCGGGCAGCGACGAGACGTTCTTCTCGGTGACGCCGGCGCTCGAGATCGGCGGAGACTTTGCGCTGTCCGAGACGTCGGTCATCCGCCCGTACGTGCGGGCCGGCGTGAGCTTTTACACCGACAGCGACCACGGCTTGACGGCGAGCTTCGTCAACGCACCGGCCGGCACCGGCGCGTTTTCCATCTCCTCGGACTTCAACGACGTCTTTGCCGACGTAGCCGCAGGCGCAACCGCCTTCTTCGACAACGGATCCACGCTGGGGCTTGCCTATGAGGGGCTTATTTCAAGCGATACCCAGCAACACGGGCTGAGCCTGAAAGGCACGATTGCGTTTTGATAGGGGCGGTTTCGAGTGCCGTTTTTGCACGGGCGGACGGGCTTCGCTGTCCTTGCCAGGCGACCGTCGTCTTGCCGAACGATCGGCCAAAAGATACGAAATCAAATACACACTTCTAGATTGAAGAATTATTCTATAATGTTGCATAATGGGCACATCAGGCCGAATTAATTGCCTGTAATATCGTTGTTTATGACAATGTCATTGTGAGCGTTCTGTGCCTCTCGTAGGGTCGTGCAATCAAGATCCACTATCGATTCATCGATTTTGACGATTGGATCACGCCGGTTCCCGCATGGGAATTAAGCAACAAGACCATTCCGGGAAACGGGGCCAGACGGGTTGATCGAGAATCGCAATGCACGGCGTCGCAGAAGGGCGCTGGCACGCAAGTCCGGGCAGGCGCAGGCCTCCCTCGCACCGACATCCGACGATCGGACACGAAACACCGGGACCCGTTGGCGCGCGGCGCTGTTGGGAACGACCGCGGCTGGCGCCCTGGCGCTTGCGGCGCCCGGCGCGGTACGGGCGCAGACGGTCGTGGCGCCCTCGAATGGTCCGTGCGTGGTAGGCGGCACGACCGTCACATGCACCGGAGACCTCTCGGCCGGACTCATCGCCAACGCGCCTCTGACGGTTCTCAACGTCAACGCCCTGACCGGGAACATTACGCCCGGCGCGGGTATTGACGGCATCGATTTCACCAGCGCCGGCAATATCGCGATCGTCGGCGACAGCGGCGGCTTTCAGATCACCACGACCGGAACCGACGCCGAGGGAATTCGTGGCAATTCCACTGGCGGCGGAACCGTGAGCGTGACCCATACGGGCAATATTTCGGCAAATGGCGATGTCGCAGAGGCAATTGTCGTCGACGCTCTGGGAGGCGGCTCGGCCAGAATTGCCCATGAGGGCATTCTCTCGACATCCGGAAACGCCTCCGAAGGGATCGATGCGTTTGCCACCGGCCCTTTGGGCAGCACCGGTTCGGTGACCGTCACGCAGACCGGCCAAATCTCCACGCTTGGCGAATACTCCGAAGGGATTGACGTGTACGCCTATAGCGGCGGCGATGCGATCGTCACCCAGACCGGAACCATTTCGACATCCGGCCCCAGCTCGGAGGGGATTGAAGTCGACGTCTATCGCGATGGCTCGGCAACGGTTACGCAGACCGGCGACATCGTAACCCACGGACCACTTTCCGAGGGGATCGAAGCAGAGGCCCAGGGGACCGGCTCGGTCTCAATCACCCAGACCGGCAAGGTTTCGACGGCCGGCCTCCGGGCCGACGCCATCGAAGCTTACGCCTATGGCGGCGGTTCCGTGACAATTGTCCAGACGGGCACCATTACAACAACCGGCAATGCCGCCGAGGCGATCTTCGTTGACACCCGTAACGGCGGCTCGGTCAGCATCACGCAGACGGGCGACATTTCGACAAGCGGCGCCGATGCCGAAGGGATCGATGTCTACGTCTATGACGGCGGCACCGTAACGATCACCCAGACCGGCGGTATCACCGCCTCCGGTCGTGACGCGTCGGCCGTTCGTGTTCGTTCTCGCGGCGGCACAGCCACCGTGACCCTTGCCGGTGGCGCCACCGAGGGCGGCAGCGGGACCGCAGTTGGCGTCGACTTCAGCACGACCTTCGGAACGACCAACACATTGAACGTCATGGAAACCGCGTCGCCGACCCCGCCGCGGATC
>JANQQB010000363.1 GCA_028285165.1 Rhodobiaceae bacterium | reverse complement strand
CTCGAAGCGTACTTCGACCGCAGGTTTCCCGGCTGGCGTGAAGACGTCGATCCGGACGAGCGTGCGGGGCAGGGCAGCGCGCCGCAGACGGGAACTATGACCGATGACGAAGCCTATCAGATCCTTGGCGTGTCGCCCGGCGCTACTGAGTCCGACATCGTTGCCGCGCACCGGCGACTCATGCAGAAAGTCCATCCCGACCGAGGCGGATCGACGTTTCTTGCGGCCAAAATCAACGAAGCTAAAGATCGACTTCTGGGTAAGCATGGGTCTACTCGTACTCAACACTGACTGACCGAAGACCACGGTAAAAGCAGTCCTGCGGCATATTCCAAACCCTTTCGCCGGCATGCAAACCTGTGGCCGACGGTCTTTTTATAACCCCTGTTTCTCAGTATTCCGTTTACGCCTGCCGTATTGTCCGGTCTTTGCCGCCTATTGCGGAGGCAGCGCCAGACAAGCGAATTTTTTCTTCTTGAGGATTCTGCAGGCCCGGCGCGCCGATGCCTTGTTGTCGAAGCCGGCGAACCGTGCGCGATGCAGCGTCGTGCCGCCTTTTTCCACCGGCTCGGTATAGGATTTTGTGTGGCGCAGGGTCTTGGAGGCCTTGGTCTGTGCGGTGGCGAGCAGGTCGATGGCAGCCGACCGACTGGGCACAGCGCCGATCTGGATCAACCAGCCGTCCGGCAGCGCAACGCTTGCATCGCCTTGCGGCAGCGGAGCCGGCGGCGCCGGGGACACCGTTTTCGGTTCGGGTTTTTCCGCCACATAAGCCGTGGCCGGGGCCGCGGCCGGCGTGGATTTCGGTGGATTGTGGGTGCTCATCGCAACCTGAACGGATGCGAGGACAGGCTTCACCGGCGGACGCGGCGCAGGGCCGACGAACCCGCCGGCCGATGCGATCACCGATCCGCCGCGGACCCGTTTTGCCTTCGGCAGGTGCCGGGCGATCAACTGGCGCATATGCGCATCCCGGGACTTGCCGGTGCGACCGCCCATCACAACGGCGATGATGTGTCGGTTGCCGGTCCGCACATTCGAGACCAGATTGAAGCCGGATGCCCGCGTATAGCCGGTCTTGATGCCATCGACGCCCTTGACCCGCCGCAGCAGGCGATTGTGGTTGCGATAGGCCCGGCCGGCATACTTGAAGGACGTGGTGTTGAAGTAACGATAATAGGCCGGGAAGCGCTGTTGCAGGGCGAGGCCCAGTTTCACCATGTCGCGCGCGGTCGTGTGCTGGCGCGAATTGGGCAGGCCGGAGGCGTTGCGGAACGTCGTGCTCTTCATGCCGATCCGGCGTGCCGTGCGCGTCATCTTCACGCCGAAATTCGCTTCGCTACCGGAAATGTTCTCCGCCACGACGGCGGCCACATCGTTCGCGGACTTGGTCACAAGCGCAAGGATCGCCGACTTGACCGTGATCGTGCTGCCGGGGCGCAGTCCCAGTTTGGACGGCGGGCGGCTGGCGGCCGTCTTGGAGACCTTGAGTCTGGAGTGGAGGTTGTACCGTCCGGCCTCGATCTCTTCGAACAGAACGTAAAGCGTCATCATCTTGGTCAACGACGCGGGAAAGCGGCGCGCGTCCGCATGGCGGGAAAACAGGGTCTTGCCCGCATTCACGTCATAAACGATCGCTGCATATTTGCTGTTGGCCGAAGCCGGCTGCGCCGTTGCCAGGCCGATCCCGAAAGCGGCACAAACCACAAGCGTTGCGGCTCGGGATAACGACATTCCCCTTGAGGGGCCCCGATACGTCGAACTCACGTACATCCACTCCGTTTTCGCCCGTTTCGGCCTCAGGCCGTGCGAACGCGCCCGTTCGGGCTGCGGTTGATGGCGACCGGTCTCGCCGCATTGCGGTATCGATCCGGATGACCTGTCCAAGGCTATTGGCCTAAAGGCTAGGGGGAAGGGCGTTACAAAACCGTAAAGTTTTACCAATCCGGCTGAGGATTCCTTGACTTTAACGGAGGATGTCTAAGCGGCGGACGGCGGATCGTCAACGCGGCTCGGACCGGTTTTGCTGCAATGCAAAAAAGTTGTTGACATTTATTGTGCACTGCATATATTTGGCTTCGATAATCAAGCAATCGGGTGTCCGGCGGTGGCAATGGCGCCCAGTACTAGGATGGGATCCCGACATGAACGGATTTGAAGACTTTCAAAAGATCGGCAAGGACAACATGGACCTGACGCTGAAGAGCTTCGGCGCTGTCAGCAAAGGCATGCAGGCGATCGCTGCCGAGGTCGTCGACTTCAACAAGAAGTCCTTCGAAGAAAGCAGCGCGGCTTTCGAAAAGCTCGTCGGCGCCAAGTCCCTCGACAAGGTCATGGAAGTGCAGAACGACTACGTGCGCACCTCCTATGAAGGCATGGTCGGCCAGATGACGAAACTCGGTGAAATGTATGCCGACGTCGCCCGCGACGCGTACAAGCCGTACGAGTCCGCAATCGGCAAGGTCGCCAAGTAACCTGCGTTTCCGCAGGATGAGGGGCCGCGATATGCCCGGGTCGCCAAAGACCCGCCGATGCAGACGCGGTAACCCGATCGGTCGGACGTGACACTGGGTGTGTCGAACTGACGGCCAAACGCGATGCAGCAGAACTCGGGCCCGGCCTTGTGCCGGGCCTATTTCGTTCCTAAATAGCCGGTAAGCAAGACTGGCGTCCTATCCTGCCTTTTTCCGTCTCGATTTCCCGTCCTCGATCAGGCCGCAAGGGCGTCCTGAAGGGCCGACGGTGCGTCCTTGCCGGATCGGGTTCGTATCGGGCGCCGGTGTGTCCGGGACAGGCTGGCCTGCGACGGCAGAGCGCGCACGAGCGAGGGCAAAACGCCCGTGTATCCGTATTAAGCCGTTGCGCCTCGTAATCTGTCCCGTACAATGCGAAGGGGAGATCGGTTCGCGCGAAACGGTCGGTGCGTCCGTGGCAGGTCCGGACGGTCGCACTTCAACCTTTGGGTATGGTGTCGGTTTGGGGCCGCGGGATGATCCCGATCTTCAGTAGATGCATGGCCGGACCCGACGGGACAAAACGGTCGATTTCGAATGTGAACGCGCGATGATGCCAGCCTCCTTGTCACGAAACGGACGCATCTTTCTGGGTCCGGACGACGATCGGGACAATGACGACGATTCCGGCACGGGCACCGTCGTCGTCACGAAGATAAAGCCGAAGATCAAACGCCCGAGCCAGTACCGGGTGTTGCTGTTGAATGACGATTACACGCCCATGGAGTTCGTCGTGCATGTTCTGGAACGGTTTTTCCAGAAATCCCGCGAGGATGCGACGCGTGTCATGCTTCATGTGCACCATCACGGCGTCGGAGAATGCGGCGTTTTTACGTACGAGGTTGCCGAGACAAAAGTGACGCAGGTTATGGACTTTGCGCGCAAACATCAGCATCCTTTGCAATGCATCATGGAAAAGAAATGAGGTCGGGTCGTGCCGTCATTTTCGCGCAGTCTTGAAAAATCGCTCCATCAGGCGTTGGCGTTCGCCAATGAGCGGCGCCAGGAATACGCCACGCTGGAGCATTTGCTGCTTGCGCTGACTGACGACCAGGACGCTGCGGCCGTGCTGCGCGCCTGCAACGTGGATCTCGACATCCTGCGCCGCAACCTGTCGGAATATATCGACACCGAACTCGACAATCTGGTCTCCGATTCGCCCGACGACGCCAAGCCGACCGCCGGCTTCCAGCGCGTGATCCAGCGCGCCGTGATCCATGTGCAGTCCTCAGGTCGCGAAGAAGTGACCGGCGCCAACGTGCTGGTCGCGATTTTTGCCGAACGCGAGAGCCACGCGGCCTATTTCCTGCAGGAACAGGACATGACCCGTTACGACGCGGTCAATTACATCTCACATGGCATCGCCAAGCGCCCCGGCGTCTCCGAACCGCGCTCGGCGCGCGGCGTCGAGGATGATGCCGCGACCGTCGAGGGCAGCGAGGAAACCAAGAAGAAGGCGGATGCGCTCGACAATTTCTGCGTGAACCTCAACGAAAAGGCGAAGGCCGGAAAGGTCGACCCGCTGATCGGTCGCGATTCCGAAATCCACCGGACCATCCAGGTTCTGTGCCGGCGCCAGAAGAACAACCCGCTTTTCGTCGGCGACCCGGGTGTCGGCAAGACGGCGATCGCGGAGGGCCTGGCGCTGCGCATCACCAAGCAGGATGTGCCCGACGTCCTGCAGGATTCAACAATCTTTGCGCTCGACATGGGCGCGTTGCTCGCCGGAACCCGCTATCGCGGGGATTTCGAGGAACGGTTGAAGCAGGTCATCAAGGAAATCGAGGATTTCCCCGGCGCCATCATGTTCATCGACGAGATCCACACCGTGATCGGCGCCGGAGCGACGTCCGGTGGCGCGATGGATGCCTCGAACCTGCTCAAACCGGCGCTCGCATCCGGCACGATCCGGTGCATCGGATCGACCACCTACAAGGAATACCGGCAGTTCTTCGAAAAGGACCGGGCGCTGGTGCGGCGGTTCCAGAAGATCGATGTCAACGAGCCGACGATCCCGGACGCCGTCGATATCCTGAAGGGCCTGAAACCCTATTTCGAGGATTATCACAGCGTCCGCTTCACGAACGATGCGATCAAGACTGCCGTGGAATTGTCGGCCCGCTACATCAACGATCGTAAGCTGCCGGACAAGGCCATCGACGTGATCGACGAAACCGGTGCCTCGCAGCAATTGATGCCGACATCGCGCCGCAAGAAGGTCATCGGCGTCAAGGAGATCGAAACCACAATCGCGACCATGGCCCGGATCCCGCCGAAATCCGTCTCCAAGGACGATGCGGCCGTGCTGAAGACGCTGAAGGACAACCTGCAGCGCGTGGTTTACGGGCAGGACGAGGCGATCGCCGCCCTGTCATCAGCCATCAAACTGGCCCGGGCCGGCCTGCGCGAACCCGAAAAGCCGATCGGATCGTACCTGTTCTCCGGGCCCACCGGTGTCGGCAAGACCGAAGTCGCGCGCCAGCTTGCCGAATTGCTCGGCGTGGAATTGCTGCGTTTCGACATGTCGGAATATATGGAGCGTCACACCGTATCGCGGCTGATCGGCGCGCCTCCGGGCTATGTCGGCTTCGACCAGGGCGGCCTTTTGACCGACGGCGTCGACCAGCATCCGCATTGCGTGCTTCTGCTCGACGAGATCGAAAAGGCGCATCCGGATCTGTTCAACATCCTCCTGCAGGTGATGGACCACGGCAAGCTGACCGACCACAACGGCAAGCAGGTCGATTTCCGCAACGTCATCATCATCATGACGACCAATGCCGGTGCCGCCGACATGGCCAAGGAGCCGATCGGTTTCAACCGCACGAAGCGGGAAGGCGACGACCAGGAAGCGATCAACAAGCTGTTCACGCCGGAATTCCGCAACCGTCTGGACGCGACCATTCCGTTCGGTCGCCTGCCGCCGGAAGTCGTCTACAAGGTCGTCGAAAAGTTCGTCCTGCAACTCGAGGCGCAACTTGCCGATCGCGGCGTGACGTTCGAACTGACGGACGACGCGACCAAATGGCTGGCCGAGGAAGGCTACGACGAACATATGGGCGCGCGACCGTTGTCGCGGGTCATTCAGGAAAACATCAAACGCCCGCTTGCCGAAGAAGTGCTGTTCGGCAAATTGGTGAAGGGCGGCACGGTTCGGGTGTCGACCGAGACGGCCGAGGACGGCAAGGTCGGAATCCATCTGGAAGCCATCGAAGACATTCCGGTCAAGCCGAAGAAGGAGCCGACTCCGCGCAAGAAACGGGCGCCGTCGCGCAAGAAAAACAAGGCTTCGGCCAGCGGCAAGTCGGACAAGCCGAAAGGCGGCAGTCTGGTGCCGAAAGTGCCGCTCGTCGACTGATCCTGAATTGGTCTCATAAAGCCCCGCTGGTTTCCGGCGGGGCTCTTTTGATTCATGATGCTGCGGATGCCGGGCTTTCCATGCGATCCAGGCCCCGAACATAAAGAATGGCGAGCATTCCCATACCGCCGCAAAACAGCATCATGCCGAACAGGGCTGCCGGCCCGTTTTCCGGTGTGGTGACGAGGCCGGTGATCGACGAGAGGATCGCCCCGGCCGTGATCGTCAGGGCACCGGACAGTCCGGCGGCGCTGCCGGCAAGATCCGGCCGCACCGACAAGGTGCCCGCATTGCAACCCGGCATGGTCAGGCCGTTTCCCAATCCGACAAGGATTGCGCCGGCAAACAGGACCGGTGCGTTCATGAACCCGAGGGCATATGCGACCAGTCCCGCCGTCGGACCGATGCAGGCCGACAGCCGGCCCAGCACGATCAACCCGGTCGGCGACCCTCGCCCGGAAAACCGACCCGAAAGAAAGCTGCCGACCATGAAGCCGGCCGTGATCGACCCGAGGCAGACGCCGAGAAGCGCCGGGGACAGGTCGAGCACCGCATCGGCCACCAGCGGCGCACCGGCAAGGAAGGCGTAGAAGGCCCCTGTCGAAAACGCCATGCAAAGGGCGTATCCCCAGAATCGGCGGGCGCGCAGCAGATCGGGATAGGTGCGGATCTGTTCGGTGAACGTGCGCGAGGGTGTCCGGTTGGTCTCGCGCAAATCCAGGGTGCTGAGGCAGAGCATCGCGATGCCGCCAAGCACATAGAATACGAAGGTTGATCGCCAACCGAACGTCTCGTCCAGAACGCCACCGACCATTGGCCCGAGCATGGGCGCGACCGCCATTGCCATGGTCAGGTAGCCGATCCGGCTCGCGGCCTCGTGCTGGGGGGACGTGTCCCTGATCACCGCAAGCGACAGGATCCAGCCGGCCGTCACGGTTGCCTGCAGCATGCGAAAGACGAGAAACGTGACGATGTCGTTTGCCAGCAAGCAACCCATCGACGCGATGATGTAGATCGCCAGCGCGCCGAACATGACCGGACGGCGGCCGAAGCGGTCGGACAGCGGGCCGATTACGATCTGCATCACCGCAACAACGGCCAGATAACCGCCGATGGCCAGATTGACGAGCGCGTAATCTGCGTCGAACACCTCGGCGATTTGGGCGAGCGAAGGCAGGAACATGTTGAGCGTCAGCACCGACAACGCGGTCAAAAGGACGAGCGTCGACAATCGAGGCGCGGGCGGCGCGGTTTCGGTTCCTAAGGGATGGTTCATCTGATCGATCCGGGCTGAAAAAAGACAAAAAAAAGCCCCCGATTTCTCGAGGGCGCATGGATGTTCGTTTCGGTAGAGCTACCGATCCACGCACCTTCGTCCTGCTACTACCTTGGTCCTGAACACTTTTCGTCGATCCTCTATACGGCCGAACCCTCGAATGCGTCGGAGGGGCGGGTTCGTAGATCGGCGCATATGACCGCGTTTCACAGCGATTGTCTACTCCGGGTTTGTTCGGATCATCGTCGCCCAAAACCGTGCCGGTCGCGTCCCGTCCCCTCCACAAATCCGCTCCGATGTTCTAAACCCGGACCATGTCTCCCGCCTCACGTGAGGTCGAAACGGACCTCGTCTGGTTTTTGCGCGGTGTCCGCGCCGTCCTGTCCGCTCCCGCCCTCATCCTCATCGCGACGATGGTGGGATATGGCGGGCTCGCGCGGGAATCGGGCCTTGCGCTCAGTGAGACCCTGGTCGGCGTTGCGCTGGTCTGGGCGCTGCCGAGCCTGCTTGTCATGGTCAGCGGGATTCTGTCGGGGGCCTCGCTGATCGCCTGTATGATCGCGGTTGCGCTGTCGGCGGTCCGCCTGCTGCCGATGACCATCGCCTTCGTGCCGCTCGTCCGTGATCCGGCCCGACCCCGTTGGCAGATGTTCTTTGTGGCGCACTTCGTCGCCGTAACCGCCTGGGTGTTTGCCATGATGCGGTTGCCGAGCCTGGAGCGGGAAGCGCGGATCCCGTTTTTCCTGGGGTTCGCGATCAGCCTGGTGACCGCAAACCTTGTCTTTGTCGCGATCGCGTATCAGGCGCTTGCCGCTTTCCCGCCGGTGGTTGCCGGTGCGCTGTTTTTCATGACGCCCGTCTATTTTCTGACTGCGCTCTGGGCGGCCGCACGCCACCACGCCGACAAACTGGCAATGGGTGCGGGACTGGTGCTCGGTCCGGTCTTTCACTGGCTTGAACCGCAATTCGACGTGCTGTGGGCGGGGCTGATCGGCGGGACGCTGGCCTATATCGGGGCAAAGCTGGGGGCTCGGACGTGAGCGCGTTGTTTTCCAGCCCCGGCTACACGTTGGTCGATGCGTGGTGGTGGCCCTACCTGTTCGTGCTCCTGGTCGGGTTCGTGCCGACCGAGATCTGGCGGGTCATCGGTGTGTTTCTTGCCGGCAATCTGGAAGAAAACAGTCCGGTCCTGGTCTGGGTTCGAGCAGTCGCAACCGCGCTTGTGGCGGCCGTCATCGCCAAACTTGTGCTGTTTCCAACCGGCGCCCTGGCAACAACGCCGGTCGTATTGCGCCTGGGCGCGGCCGCAACGGGTTTTGCCGCCTTCAAATTCAGCCGCGACAGTGTTGCGGCCGGCGTCATCGCTGCGGAGGCCGTACTGATCGGCGGCTGGCTGATCCTTGCCCGGTAAGATCGACAGTCACGGCCGACCGTGAGACCGCGTCAGGCGAGGGCGGCCTTCAGCTTTTCAGCATGTTCGGCAAGCACCGCACCGTCTGCCATTTCGCCCGTATGCGGACGCAGGCGCACGCCGTGCCACCGGGGCAGGATGTGGACATGCAGGTGGAAAACGATCTGTCCGCCAGCGTCCTCGCTGAATTGCTGGACGGTCAGGCCATCGGCGGAAAAGGCCTCCAGGGACGCGCGGCCGATCTTCTGGACGGTTTCCATGACGGCGGCCAGATCGGCCGGCGATACGTCGAGGATGTTGCGGGCAGGCGCCTTCGGGATCACCAGGCTGTGGCCGTCGGTGCGCGGCATGATGTCCATGAAAGCGAAGGTTTTTTCGTCCTCGTAGACCGTATGGCTCGGCATTTCGCCGCGCAGGATCTTGGCGAAGACGTTCTGGTCGTCGTAGGCGGGGGCATCCATGGCGGGTTCCTTCGAAACGTCCGTCGTCTATACCGCCAATGACGGACCGTTGAAAGGATTGTCAGCTCCGACGGAACGGTGAGTGTTCGGCCAAGGCCTGCGATTCGAACTCCACATGCCGACGTTCCTGGGCGAGATAGCGGTCGATCGCGTCTCGGAACGATGGATTGGGTATGAAATGCGCAGAATAGGTCGTGGTCGGGAGATAACCCCGCGCGAGCTTGTGGGCGCCCTGGGCACCGGCTTCCACACGCGGTATGCCGTGGGCGAGCGCATAGTCGATCGCCTGATAGTAACACAGTTCGAAATGCAGGAAGGGATGGTCCTCGATGCATCCCCAGTGGCGGCCGAACAGGGTCTGCGAGCCGGCCAGATTGAGCGCCCCGGCAATGTACCGCCCGGCGCGCCTCGCAAGGATCAGGACCACGCGGTTGCCAAGGCGTTCAGAAATCAGCGAAAAGAAGGCCCGTGTCAGGTAGGGACGCCCCCATTTGCGACTGCCGGTGTCCATGTAAAACGCATAAAAAGCGTCCCAGTGCGCCTCCGTGATGTCCTTGCCACTGACCCATTCGACCGTGATCGCGCCATCCTGCAGGGCGTCTCGGCGTTCGCGTTTCAAGGTCTTGCGCTTGCGGGAGGCAAGCGCGCCGAGAAACCCGTCGAAATCGCCGTACCCCTCGTCCTCCCAATGGAATTGCTGATCGGTCCGCTGCAGGAATCCGAGATCGCCGAGAAGGTCCCATTCCAGCCTGGGCAGGAAGGTCAGATGAGCGGACGACGAGCCGTGACGCCGGCACAATTCCATCAGGCCGGCGGCCAGCAGCGAGCGGGATTTGTCCTGATCGGGAGCGTCTGACACCAGCAGGCGTCGTCCCGTCGCCGGCGTGAAGGGGACCGAGACTTGCAGCTTCGGGTAATAGCGTCCGCCGGCCCGTTCGAACGCGTCCGCCCAACCGTAATCGAAGACGTATTCACCCTGGGAGTGGGATTTCAGGTAGCACGGCACGACACCTTGCGGTTCGCCGTCCGGCCCCTCCAGAACCAGGTGCTGTCCGAGCCAGCCGGTCTCGGCAATGGCGCAGCCGGCCTCTTCGAGCGATGCCAAAAAGGCGTGCGACAGGAAGGGGTTATAGGCCGGTCTTGCAGTCCGCGACGGGTCCTCGAGGGCAGGCGCGTCGACGTCGGGCTGCGCATGTCCGTTGGCGGGACACGACGCCATCGGCGTACCGGCCGGATCGAGCGTCCATCCCGGATTTGCGCAACGGTCCCAGTGTTGGGCGTCGATATCCTTCAGCGATGCTTCGACGCGTATCGCAGCCTGTTCCGATGCCATTGGCCGAATGGGTCCCCGCTGCCGCATCCAGAAAGAGAAATATCGTCAGGAACTACGCGCCAGCGGCGCTTCGGGATCAAATCCCTCAAAGATGATCTGTCTGGCCCAGCGTGCGACCCGCTTCATCTCCGCCTGATCTTTGACGGTCCACGTTAGCACAGGCACGCCGAGCAACAAGCTCCACAGAAACGGCCCCGGTGCCGGCAGGGCCTGACAATCATAGGCGATGAAATGGGGCCTCGTGCGCGGAATGTGAAGCAGGTGGCGCAGTCCGAACCGCTCCATGGTTGTCACGCCCCTCCAGGAAACCGGGTCGCGTGTGGCATCGGCGACGATGCCGCGCGGCAGGCCGGGGGCCGATCGGGCGATTTCCGACACGAGGTCGGGGTCGAACGACATCAGGGCGACGGGTCCGGAATAGCCCTGGAGATCCGCCGCGACGCGGGCCGCAAGTTCTGTATTGCGCGGTCCGTGCGGTTTCAATTCGACGACCAGCGGCACGCCCTTGTCGGT
>JANQQB010000323.1 GCA_028285165.1 Rhodobiaceae bacterium | reverse complement strand
TCCGCCGGAATGGGCTGGCTTGAGTTGCGTCCCCCGGCCCGCACCAAAGTGACGGCATCGCCTTCCGGGTCCGTTATCCCGCCATAGGATTGGTTCGTGTAGCTCCGATCCAAAAACAGTGTCAGGCCGAGGATGTTTGTCGGATCAATTACGGGCGGATCATTCTCCCCCGTGATTGTGACGGTGACGGTTGCGGTATCGGATTGGTCGGGTAGAGCACCGCCCCGATTGGCGCCGTATTCCGCGACGTCCGTAACCGTGTAGGTAAAGGTGTCAGTTGCTGTTTCTCCGGCTTTGAGGAACGCAAACTGACCATTCGGGTCATAGCTGAACGTGCCGTCCGCATTATTTACAACTGTGCCCAGGGTGCCAGTTGTGTCGATCGCGTAGGTTGCCGGGTAAGACGTTGGCAAGCCAAGAAGATTATCCGGTGTGATTTTGTCATCCGGATCGGTCACATCTGCGCGAATTGTAATTGCCGACCCACTCTCCGACACGGTGCCCGACACGTCCCGTGCATCTGGAACGCCGTTGGTGACATCATAGGAAAAGCTCGCCCTGCCGACAGTTTGGCGATTTAATACAACCTCTGATGTCCCGTCGCTGAACACGAGCTCATGGGGCAAGTCCCCATCGGTCCCAAGATCAAATTCTGCCAGGCCAGTCGCGTTCGGTGTGTAGTCCCAACTGTCGGCGCGAAACGTGAAAACCCCACCATCGCTGCTGGTGTGGACAAACCCATCCGCCGGAATGGGCTGGCTTGCGTTGCGAAACCCGGCCCGCACCAACGTGACGGCATCGCCTTCCGGGTCCGTTATCCCGCCATAGGACTGGTTCGTATAGCTCCGATCCAAAAACAGTATCAGGCCAAGAATGTTAGTTGGATCGATTACAGGAGGTTGCCCGCTCAAGCTCTATCCCTCACGCTGGGCGCCGTCTCAGCGCCTGCTCAAACCCCTGGATCAAGATTCTTGAACCATGTTTTCAAACCAACGCCGCGCGGTTCGGTATTTTCGCAGCCAAAACCGGAGGAGTGCTCGATCGCTTTATCGCCACCCGCGCGGTCGTAAGGCCAAGGTTGCCTAGCCTGCTGACCGAGGCGATCGGCAAGTTCAAATACGCGAAACCCGCCACGAGCTGCCGGTCCGGTCGAGCTGCGGCTTTGTCGGTTGGGCGCCAGTCCAGTTGGATCGAACGCCGAGCGTACAAGATGTCTTTTATTGACGTCGCGGAGGCTTACTAACATGTCCCACATCACGGCGAATACAAATTCGGGGTTACCGGAGCGCACATACACCATAGGCGGCATAAGCGGCGCATCGTTGCGGATCGCCAACGCAGAATTTTATCAAAGAACGCGAAACATGTCCCGGTATGAGAGTGCCAAGTTTGTTGTACATGCGTTTCATCCCGGCCCAGGTCAAACGCCTCGAACGGCGGATGACCCTATGCTCGGCATGCTTCCGACCGCCGCCCTCTTTCGCCGATCAAATGGATATCGCCCAGCCACTATCCGCCTGCATCCATGGCAGAATGCAGCCTAGAGCGGTTCCGGACCACAATCCGATGAATGTCTGGCTTGTCTCGCGCAAGGCGTGGGTCGAGGCCTGAAAACGGCTAAGTTGACCGGGCGTCGCGCAGGGCTTCCACCTCTGCGCGGCAAAAACATCCTTCGATGTGGTCGTTGACGAGGCCCATGGCCTGCATAAAGGCATAGACCGTGGTCGGACCGACAAAGCTCCAGCCGCGCCGCTTGAGATCCTTCGACAGGGCGGTCGATTCCGGTGTCTTGGCAATCGCCATCAGGGTCGCGGCATCGAAGCGGTCCGGACGGGCCTCCGGCGGCGGCTCATGGCTCCAGAAATACGTCGCCAGAGATCCGAATTCCGCTTCCAGATCGAGAGCGCGCCGGGCGTTGTTGATCGTCGATTCGATCTTGCCGCGATGCCGAATGATGC
This sequence comes from Rhodobiaceae bacterium, assembly GCA_028285165.1. Lineage (GTDB taxonomy): Bacteria > Pseudomonadota > Alphaproteobacteria > Rhizobiales > JANQQB01 > JANQQB01. The sequence continues at coordinate 3,580 of JANQQB010000323.1, read as the reverse complement.
CAGGGTCGGCGACGAGCCGGTCGACATCGGACGCTGTGAAACGGGCAATTGCACGATAGTCGAACCCGGCAAAGGCGGCCCGGAAATTCTCCCGTTTCCTCAGAATGGTCAGCCAGGACAGGCCCGCCTGGAAACCTTCCAGGCAGATCTTTTCGAAAAGGCGGATATCGTCCGTGACGGGCCGGCCCCATTCGGTGTCGTGATAGGCCATGTAAAACGGGTCCGTGCCGCACCAGGCGCATCGCGTCCGGCCGTCTTCGCCCGTGATCAGACCCCTGTCCTTGTCATCCATGTCGCACGCTCCATTGGCGATGCGCATAATGGAGCAGGCAACCGATCTGTGACAGCAGTTCGGCGTCCTGACGGGTTTTCCGGCCCAGCAAATCAGGCGAACAGGGCGTCGATATCGTCCTGGCTGGCAACGTCTTCCTGGCCTTCCAGGGCCGGCCCGTTGAGCAGCGCCTTGTCGCCTTCGCGCCGCAATTCGTCGACGATTTCGACATTCTTGAACGTATCGATGCCGCCCCAGATGTCCATCATGCGGCCGATGCGATCCTCGATGAAGCGCAGCGTGTTGACCACCTTTGTGATGCGCTGACCGGTCAGATCCTGGAAATTGCACGATTCAAAGATCTGTATAACCTTGTCCTGGATATCGATGGCCAGGCCCTGCTGATCGCCGTCCAGCATGGCCGACAGCGTGTTGGCCCGATCGTCGACGATTTCAGCCGCGCTCAGGATGTTCTCCGTTGCGGCCTCGGTGCCGATGACCACGGCGTCCAGTTCGTCCGTGACCCGGTTCATTTCCTGACCTTCGAAACCCGAGACGTGCAAGGACGCAATCTCGCGCTTGGTCTTGTGGATGGCCTCGTAGATTTCGTCGAGTTCTCTCTTGAGACTCGCGGCCTGGGCCAGTTCCTCTTTCAAGTTGTCGAGGGCCGTCGAATCGAGCTCAACCGCCACCGGCTTGGCATCGGTGTTCGCGGCCTTGAGCATCGACTTGATTTCGCCAAGCTGAGCCAGGATCTCGGCGTTTCCGGCTTGGCCGCTTTCGGGCACGGCCTCGGGTCCGTGCTCCCGCTCCTGCACCGCCCGTTCAACGCGAAATTGTTTTCTGATTACCGTCATCACCCGAAGCCCCAAATTTGCCCGTGCGAGACCCTAGGCCAGCGTTCGTTAAGGAAACGCTTCGAAACACCTAAGTGTTGGCCTTTCCGGCATGAATCCTCGCCTGAGTGGCAATCTGCACGGAAAGCCTCGTGGTTTTTGACAGGCCCGACGGCTCTGCAACCGAAAGCCGCAAACAGGGTTGAAGGGATCGGGATCTGCGCACGGCAGCCAACCGGCCGGCGACCCCGGCACTGCGTCCCGCAAACCCGCGCACAGCCTGCCCGGGAGACACGTCAAATCATCACCTTTGGAATTAACCATTCGTTAAGCAATGCGTTGACCGCCAAGGCGCTGCGACTAAGGTGCGGCGTTAACGGAAACTTAACCTGTCGGACCCGCAACAGTGCGCCTGCTTCCCCTCGGACTCCTGTTAACAGCCGGTTTCTTGGCACTCGGCATGGCCGGATCGTCGGCACCGATGGCGAAGGACAACCAGTCCCGCGCGGACCGCCTTGCCTTCGGTTTCATGGAAACCGTCTTCGGCACCGAGTACGACAAGGGTTGGTGGTTTTCCGGTGCCAACCGGGTCAAGAAATACACCGTGCCTGTCCGGTTTTATGTTCACAACCGATCCCGGAAAGACCGGCGCCGCGAGACGGAACGGTTTCTGCGCGGCTTGTCGGACCGCATTCCGGGCTTTTCGGGAAGCATCGCGCCTTCCTACCGGGACGCGAACTTTCACGTCTTCATCGTAGACCGCAAAGACTTCCAAAGCACGGTTACCCGTGACGCCGGACTGGCGGCACAGGCCGCGCACAATGCGGAATGCCTTGTCCACATCTGGTTCGATCGGCGCGGCATCACCGAATCGCGTGCCGTCATCGTCTCCGACCGGGGTGAGCGGCTTTTCAACCGTTGCCTTGTTGAGGAAGTGTTGCAGGGCCTCGGTCCGATCAATGACAGTCCGCACCTGCATGAGAGTGTCTTCAACGATTATTCACGCCATTCGAGCCTGACATCGTTCGACCGGTCGCTCCTGCAGATGCTCTACCATCCGGCCATCAAACCCGGCATGGGGCGCAAGGACGTGGCACGCTTGCTCCCAGAGGTCATCTCCGACCTTCGCCTTGCACGTTAAGACTCCGCAAACCATTTAAATAAAAATTCTGTTAACCCTGAATATTCATTGTTTTATTACTATATATTGACACGAAAATTTAGGGTTAATACATAAAATCTAACGATCTGAGTAAATAAATTTCTGCAATTCACTGTTTCTACTGCGCTCCTGAATAAACAATCGACGAAATCGCGGACGAAAGCGGCGGAGCCTTTCGCCGACCGTGTGCGTTTCATGTTCAGTCGACTGCAAAAGGGGCTTGCGATGACGAAGATCCTGATCCTTCCGGCCTTGATGCTTGGAATCCTGCTCGGATTCGGCACTCAATCGGCGCTTGCCAATTCGCGCATCAATCCGCCGCCTGTCGTGCTCAGCCCGACGCTGACGGATCCGTGGGACAATCAGTTGCAGCCGGGTTACAAAGTTCGGCCCAAACGAACGAAGCGGGCAAAGCGTACGCGTCGCGGATGGTTCTTCTCCAGACAGCGCGGCCAGCGCTCGGCCTATGGCACGCACCGCGCTCACGCAGCGCGCCAGCCGGTCGCCACCGCGCCGCAGCAACGCCCGATCGCCCCGCAATTCCTGCCGACCGTCGTCGATTTCCCGACACAGCACGCGCCCGGCACCATCGTCATCGACACCGCGCAGCGCTATCTGTTTCTGGTCGAACGGGACGGTCGCGCCCGGCGCTATGGCGTCGGCGTCGGCAAGCTGGGCTTTTCCTGGTCGGGCACCGAACGCATCACCCGCAAGGCCGAATGGCCGGATTGGAGACCGCCGGCCTCGATGATCGCGCGCGAAAGAGCCAAGGGACGCCACCTGCCGAGCTTCATGCCGGGCGGCCCTGCCAACCCGCTCGGCGCCCGGGCGCTCTATCTTGGATCGACCCTCTACCGAATCCACGGATCGAACCAGCCCTGGACGATCGGGCATGCCGTGTCGTCCGGATGCATCCGCATGCGCAACGAAGATGTCACCGACCTGTACACCCGGGTCGGGGTCGGCACCAAGGTGGTTGTGCTCTAGGCCGCCGGCTGCGAAAGCTTTTACCGATATCGGCTCCCGTCCCGGCGGGGGCCGTTTTTGCCTTTTTCGTCCGCCGGGCCAAGCGAGACGGACGCCGTCCGCCGATCAGGCGGCCAGCCCGGCCAATCGGTTCCTGACCCGATCGAGCGGCGCCGAGCCCTCGACCGCGTCGGCCACATCGGCACCCGACAGCGCACCGAACTTGAAGCCGTGTCCGGAACACGCCGAGACGGCGAACAGCCGGTCGGCCCGTTCCAGCACGAAGCGCTCATCCGGTGCACGGGTCCAGTAATTCGCCTGACAGAAGCGGATCTCAAAATCATC
>JANQQB010000319.1 GCA_028285165.1 Rhodobiaceae bacterium | reverse complement strand
TCTAGTACCTCGTCGCAGAGATTTTGATGGTTTGACCGGCTTGTCCTGGATTTTGGCTAGGCGCCCTGCGCAGAGCGATGTGGGACATCGTTCAAGCAGGGCAACGACGTCCAAAATCCAGGAGAAGCCGGCCTTCGGTGGCGAAGGCTCGTGCCTGGGCGTCGTTGCGCCGCTTGCCCGATGTCCCGCAGCGCGACGCGCCTAGCCCAGGCACGAGTCTTCCCCATCAAACCGTCAAAATCTCTGCGACGAGGTACTAGGCAAGCGCCGCGATGTCTTCGTCCGACAGCGTGCCGGGAACGATCGTAACGGGGATGGGGAACTGACCCGACCCGCCGGCAATCGAGGACACCAGCGGTCCCGGCCCTTCCTTATCGGTTCCCGATGCCAGAACCAGGATGGCGATGTCTTCGTCCTCTTCGATGAGATCGAAGATAACCTCCGCGCGGCTGCCCTCCCGAACGATCGATTCGGCCGTGATACCGCAGGCCTGGAGCGCGCGTTCGCTGTGTTTGCGCAGGGCTTCCTCTGCGGTTTCGTTGGCTTCGGCGCGCATGATGTTTTCCACGCCGATCCAGTGCTGAAAGTCGCCAGGGGCAATGACATACAACATCACCAGGGCGCCGCCGGTGCGGCTGACCCGGTGCGCCGCATAAAGGACGGCCCGGTCGCATTCCGGCGTATCGTCGATGACCACCAGGAATTTTCGGCGGTGACCTTCCTGGAAGCTTTTTCTGAGCGTTGCCATGCCCGTATGGTGCCATTCGCAACAAGGCACGGCAAGAGGGGGCATCCGGTCCGCAACGGCTCGGCATTTTCCGGGTGCCGGGGCATTCCTGGTTCCGCCTCGACCAGATTGGCGCTAAAGCAGCGCGCGCAGTTCGGTAATTTTGTCGTTCACGAGCCAGCCGTAATAATTCTCGCGCGGCAATTGCAACGCCTGCCCGGCCTTTGCGCGTTTTCTGTTGACCAGCCGCAGCTTGGCCGCCCGCGCCGGCGCGTCGCCGAGATTGTACAGCGTGGCTGTGATGCCCGGGTTTTGCGAAATGTCGAAACCGGCAATCCGGCGATAGGACTCGATGTCGCTCCGGATGACGGCCGCCATGTAATGCAGGGTCGTATCGGGGTTCATGATCTGCTGGTAGACCCGCGGGGCATCGCGGGCCGACAATTTCTTAAAGCCGCTCGTCCGGTTGACCGCATCGCTGACTTTGAGCGCGGTCAGCGGATTGAGTTGGCCGAGCCCGAAAGTCTGTCCGGCATAGAGCGGCTGAAAGAAGGTCTGGCCGAAGCGCATGTTCGGAAAGGCGGTGCCGTCGACCGTTCTCCCGCGGAAAACGCTTGTCCAGATCCGTTCGCGGCAGGTCCAGACGGCAAACGAGCCTCTTTGGGTGCCGCATTGGGCGAATTGCGGTCGCTGGACGAAGTCCGCGACGTGTTCGCCCTTGTGTTCGAACGTCAACGCGGTGCCGGCATATTCCAGCGCCTTGATGTAATAGGCCTGGATATGGTCGACCGAGTCCACATTGTAGGTGTGCTCTCCGACGATCGCACCGATCACGTGCACCGGATCGATGGCGTAGCGGTTGGCGACCTTCTTGATCCGTTTGAGCAGCCGCCGATCCCGCTTCAGGGCCGCATAGATGCGCGAATACTTGCCTTCGAACGAGCCGCGCGTCTTGCGCGTGCGCTGGACGGCGTGCGGCGAGACAGGCGGCTGTGTTTCCGAGCGGTTGCCGGGCGGGACGAGCGTGACGGTCTCCGCCTGCGCCGGCGCGGACCCTGAAAGCGGCGTTGCCGGCAACAAAGTCACGGCCAGCACGATGCACGTCAGCACCGCGACGGAACGGGTCCATCGGTTGGAGGTCAGCCCCTGGATCATTACAAGCTCTGGTTATGCAATCCTCGGATGATTTACCGGGACTTCAACTGACCGCGCAAGTGCTGATCGCGGTCATATCTTGAAAGCTGGTAAAAATCCGGGCTTCGAGCGCTGCGAAAACTGTCCGTGACGCCTCGTTTCAACGGGCCGGCATGATGATCGGGCGACCGTCTGTGACACCATGCCAAGCGCGGCCGATAAGCGCCTGCCGTCCGCCGCGACGGCGGTCTCGCGGCAGGCGGCGATGCCGGATCAGAGCACGAACCGGCTGAGATCGGCGTTCTTGGCAAGATCGCTGACGGTCTCGCGGACATAGTCCGCATCGATCGTCACCGTTTCACCGCCGCGATCCGGTGCGGTGAAGGAGATGTCGTCGAGGATCCGCTCGATCACCGTCTGGAGACGGCGCGCACCGATGTTTTCGACGGTTGCGTTGATGTCCACGGCAAGCGTTGCGATTTCCTCTATCGCATCCTCGGTGAAGTCGAGCGTGACGCTTTCGGTTTCCATCAGCGCGACCGATTGCTTGATCAGGCTCGCCTCGGTCTCCGTCAGGATTCGATGGAAGTCCTCGCGCGTGAGCGGGCGCAGTTCGACCCGAATCGGCAGGCGGCCCTGCAATTCCGGCAAGAGGTCCGACGGGCTCGACACATGGAAGGCCCCGGAGGCGATGAACAGGATATGGTCGGTCTTGACGGGACCGTGCTTGGTCGAGACGGTCGTGCCTTCGATCAACGGCAGCAGGTCGCGCTGTACGCCTTCACGGCTCACATCGCCGCCGACCCGTCCCTCTCGGGCGCAGATCTTGTCGATTTCGTCGAGGAAGACGATGCCGTTGTCCTCCACGGACCGGATGGCTTCCTGCACGACCTGGTCGTCGTCGAGCAGCTTGTCCGATTCTTCGTTGAGCAGCAGATCGTAGCTGTCGCGCACCGAGATCCGCTTGGTTTTCTTGCCGCCGCCGAACGCCTTACCGAACATTTCGTTGATATTCATCACGCCGACGCTGGCGCCCGGCATCCCCGGAATGTCGAAGCTGGGCATTTGCGGCGAGGCGGAGACCTCGATTTCGATTTCCTTCTCGTCGAGACTGCCGTCGCGCAGTTTCTGGCGGAAGGAATCCCGTGTCGACGGGCTTGATGCCGGTCCGACCAGCGCGTCAAGCACCCGTTCCTCCGCTGCGATATGGGCTTTGGCCTGCACGTCCTTGCGTTTGCTTTCGCGCACCAGCGTGATGCCGGTTTCGACCAGATCGCGCACGATCTGCTCCACGTCGCGACCGACATAGCCGACTTCGGTGAACTTGGTCGCTTCCACCTTGATGAACGGCGCGTTGGCAAGCTTGGCCAGGCGCCTTGAGATCTCGGTCTTGCCGACCCCGGTCGGCCCGATCATCAGGATGTTTTTGGGCAGGACCTCGTCGCGCATGGCACCGGTCAGCTGCTGGCGCCGCCAGCGGTTGCGAAGCGCGATGGCAACGGCCCGTTTCGCGTCGTTTTGGCCGATGATGTACCGGTCGAGTTCGGAAACGATCTCACGCGGAGAAAAGTTCGTCATGTCAGTGCATCCATATTCATTCGGTGTCGGAACCGCTGTCTGTCGCCGGTTCCTTCGTCTGGTCCTTGATTGGCCCCAGTGCCCGATTTCAGGTCGTCAGGCTTTCGACCACGATGGTGTCGTTCGTGTAGACGCATATTTCGGCTGCGATCCGCATGGCCTTGCGGGCGATCTCTTCCGCATCGAGTGAGGTGTCCGCCAGCGCACGTGCCGCAGCGAGGGCGTAATTGCCGCCCGAACCGATCGCCATGATACCGTCTTCGGGCTCAAGTACGTCGCCGGTGCCGGTGAGGATCAGACTGACATCCTTGTCGGCAACCAGCATCATCGCTTCCAGCCGGCGCAGGTAGCGGTCGGTCCGCCAGTCCTTTGCCAGTTCGACCGAGGCCCGCATCAATTGCTCGGGATATTGTTCCAGTTTCGCCTCGAGGCGTTCGAAAAGGGTGAAGGCATCCGCCGTCGCCCCGGCGAACCCGGAAATCACGCGGCCCTTCGCCAGCGGTCGGACCTTTTTGGCCGAATGTTTGATCACGGTCTGTCCGAGTGACACCTGTCCGTCGCCCGCGACGACGACCTTGCCGTCCTTGCGTACCGATACGATCGTGGTGGCGTGCCAGGTCTGGCCCGCGCTCAATTGCTCGTTCACGTCCTGTCCTATTGTAGAAAACCGGCCGGAGCGGCGCGGTTCCGATGAAGTGTTGCGCCGGGCGCTTTGGTCTCATGTAAGCGTTCAGGGTCGGCAAATAAAGGGCGGGCCGGATCCCGGCGCGCGATGCGTCCGGCACATAGCGCGTTCAGGACAGGCGCGCATAGTGCTCGGCCATTTCGATCAGCCGGTCGAGAACTGCCTGCAGTTTTTCCGATAGTGCCGGATCGGAGAATTCTCCGGCGC
>JANQQB010000308.1 GCA_028285165.1 Rhodobiaceae bacterium | reverse complement strand
CTCGGCGGATCGGGCTGGACGGCTGACGCGGTCCGGCAGTTCACCGATTTTGCGGAACGCTACGACCTGCCGGTCGGCGTCGCCTTTCGGCGCCAAATGCTGTTCGACCATCTGCATCCGAACTATGCCGGCGATGTGGGGATCGGGATCAATCCTGCGCTCAAGGCCCGGATCGACGATGCCGACCTGGTGCTGCTTGTCGGAACCCGGCTTTCGGAAATGGCCTCACAGGGCTACAGCCTCATCGACATTCCCGCTCCGAAGCAGGACGTGGTGCATGTGCATCCCGACCCGAACGAATTGGGCAAGGTCTATCAGCCGGCGCTTGCCATCACTGCAGCACCGACCGCCTTCTGCGCAGCGCTTCAGGAGGTCAAACCGGACGGCCTGGTGTCCTGGCTCGGCGCCGCGCAGGAGGCGCATCGGGCCTATCGCGCGTGGACGGACATGCCGCCGGCAATCCCCGGTCCCCTGCAAATGGGCGCGGTCATGCAGCATCTCCGCGACACGCTACCCGACGATGCCATCGTCGCCAACGGTGCCGGTAACTACGCGACCTGGGTCCACCGGTTCCACCGGTTCCGGGGATTCGGCACGCAAGTCGCGCCGACTTCCGGCTCCATGGGTTACGGCCTGCCCGGCGCGGTCGCGGCGAAGCTCTGCCATCCGGATCGCACCGTCGTTGCCTTTGCCGGCGACGGCTGCTTCCAGATGACCGGCCTGGAATTCGCAACCGCCGTCCAGGACGGCGCCGCGATCATCGTCATCGTCGTCGACAACGGCATGTATGGGACGATCCGCATGCACCAGGAAATGCATTATCCGGGGCGGGTGTCCGGTACCGGCCTTCACAATCCGGATTTCGCTGCGCTCGCTGAAGCCTGCGGCGGCTACGGCGAACGGGTGGAACGCACGGAGGATTTCGCGGGCGCGTTCGAACGGGCGCAGGCGGCCGGACGCCCGGCCCTGTTGCACCTGGTGGTCGATCCGGAGGCGATTACGCCGACGACAACGCTGTCCGCGATGCGCGCAAAAGCCCTGGAAGACGCCTGACATGGTCGAGACGGACGGCTTTCACCGCGGCTGGTGCCCAGGGCTGATCGGATCGGTGGCGACCCTGCATTCGCGGTATTACGCCCGGCACTGGGATTTCGGCGTCTACTTCGAAACCAAGGTCGCCCGGGAAATGGCGGACTATTTCGACCGCTATGATGCCGAGCGGGACCTGACGCTGAGTCAGTTCGACGGACCGGATCTCAGCGGCACGATCAGCATCGATGCCGGCGAATCCGACTTCGCAGAACGCGGCGCGCATCTGCGCTGGTTCATCACCGCGGACTCAACACGCGGCTCCGGTCTCGGACGCCGGCTGATGGCGACCGCGATGGCGCATGTCGATGCCCAGACCTATCCGCAGGTCTATCTGACCACCTTTGCCGGGCTCGAAGCGGCCCGGCACCTCTACGAATCGTTCGGTTTTGATCTGGTCAGGGAAACCAGGGCAGAGACCTGGGGGCGCGAAGTCAGCGAACAGCTGTTCGTCCGCACCACGCCTTAACGCAATTTGCGTGAAGTCAGCAGCTGGTGCCGGACTTGGTCTGTTTGTCGACGACATAAACCCGCACCGGGACGACGCCGGACCGCATCATGCCGAGCCGATTTGCCGCAACACGCGATACGTCGACAACCCGACCGCGAATGAACGGTCCGCGATCGTTGACGCGCAGCGCAACACCCTTGCCGTTGCGGGTGTTGCGGACGCAGATCTTGGTGCCGAAGGCATGCGACCGGTGCGCCGCAGAATAGGCGTTCATGTTGTAGCGCTCGCCGCTTGCCGTCTTGCGGCCGTGAAACCGTGCGCCGTACCAGGACGCCTTGCCCTGCTGCGCTTTGCCGGTCGCGATCGCCACTTTCTTTTCGCTTTCCGTTCCCGCCAGCGTGGTCGCGGAACAGGAGGCAAGAGCAAGGGCCATTACCGAAGCCGCAAGGCTCCAGAATCGTTTTTTCATTTGTTGTTCTTTCGAAGTTATTGAGATTGCGCGTCGTTTTTCAAAGAAACCGGGCGCCAGGGTGACAAAGGCTTGGCGAAACCGTGGCGGTTTGCCGTTTTTGGTGCCTTATTTCAAAAGATTGGAACAATGCGCCCTTTCGGCCACACCCTGTAGTTCGATCGATCTGAACGACGCAATGATCGATAAACAGCCGGGAGCCATGATTGCGGCACGTCGTCTACGCCGATTTTTGTTGCAATGCAACATGTAACGAGTGACCGGCCAGCCGAACGAGAGATGGCGCCTGGCAGAAATCGGACATCATTGTCGTCTTTCGGCTGCCGAATCGGACAGCAGCCGGTTACACTGCCGGCTCGACCCCCTAACCACGAAACACGACCTGACAATGCTTGCACATGCGGACAGGGCAGACAGTCTGAGCTTTACCTATTACGACAGCCCGATCGGCCCGTTGCTTGCGGCCGGTGACGCGGACGCGCTGCACGTGCTGGCCTTTCCGGCGGGCAGCCGGGCGCGCAAGCCCGAGGCCGACTGGCATGAGGACAGCACGCCGTTTGCCCCGTGTTTTGAGCAATTGGACGCCTATTTCGCCGGCCGGCTCCGCCGCTTCGACCTTCCGCTTGCGCCCGCCGGAACCGCGTTCCAGCAATCGGTCTGGGCGCAATTGCTCGAGATCCCCTATGCGGAGACGATCTCCTACGGGACGCTCGCCAACCGGATCGGCAACAAAAGGGCGAGCCGCGCGGTCGGCGCGGCGAACGGCGCCAACCCGATCCCGATCATTATTCCCTGCCATCGGGTGATCGGGTCGGACCGGTCGCTGACCGGTTTCGGCGGCGGCATCAACTTGAAACGCTGGCTGCTCAACCACGAGATCGACAACGCGCCGGAGACCGGGGCACAGGGCCGGCTCTTTTAGACCAGGCCGGCCCCGATCTGCACTCCCGTCAGACGGGCTCGCCTTCGCTGGTCGCCCATTCGGCGGCCATTAGCGCATTGCTCGGCAGCGTCTCGTCGACGAGTTTCTTGGCGGTCTCCACACCGGCAACCGGCAGACCCGCCGGATCGAGCTTGCCGATCTGCACCAGCACCGAAGCCTGATCCCAGTAGATGTGTTCGTTGTAGAGCTTGTCGCCTCGGAAGCAGACGATCGCCACCAGCGGGATCTCGACATACTTACCGGTCGGCTCGACGCCGGGAAGCATCCAGGGAATCACCCGGTCGTGGGTGAAACAGAACAGCATTTCGTCCACCACGCGGTCCGCGCCGATCGTGCGGGAAATCGGAATGAGGCTCGTATCGGCCGGGTTGCTGTCGACGAAGTGGTACTTATAGAAGCGCTTCAGGTGATCGTGTCCGACGCCGCCGGTCATGGTCGGGATGTGGTTCACATAGGGTTCGGCGACCATGGTCGCCATCGTCGCGTCGACGTCGCGCGTGGCGAATTCATGGTAACAGTGCATGTCCCACAAATGGCTGAGATCGAGTATCGGGCCAAGCGTTGACCGCAACGAAGCGATCGTGCGGGAAAACGCCATCTGGGTCGACGGCTTGTCGTAGGAGTCGCGGCCCGGCGTGCCGAAGGCATGGTCAACGCCCGGATAGGTGTAGAGTTTGACGTCCGGCCGGTCCTTGAAGGTCTCGGCGATCTTTTCGCGCGCGGCTTCCGGCACAAATTTGTCGAGTTCGGCCAGATGCATCACGACCGGGCAGGAAATGGTCCCGGCCTCGCCGAGATCGTCTTCTACCCCGACCGGATAATAGCAGATCGCGCAGTCGACGTCGGTGCGTGCGGCGGTCAGATAGGCGAGCTTGCCGCCGAGGCAATACCCGAGCGTACCAACCTTGCCGACCTGTTCGGGCCGCTCCTTGAGCGCTGCGATCGTATCGGCAATGTCCTTGATGCAGGTGTCGACGTCGAGCTTCTGGTAGAAGCCGAACGCCTTGCCGAAATCCTCTTCGGTGTAGCCGAGGACCACCCCCGGTTCCATGCGCCAGAAGAGATCAGGCACCAGCACCACATAGCCTTCCTCGGCATAATAATCGGCCATCGCCTTCATGTAGGGGTTGATGCCGAAGATCTCCTGCAACAGCACCAGGCCGGGACCGGAACCTTTTTCAGGTTTGGTCATGTAGGCCTTGAACGTGCCGCCGTCCGAGGCCTGGATGTCGATATAGGTTCCGCTCATGGGGTCCTCCCTTTCAGGGTTTCATGGATTGAGATCAGACATAGCCGGCGAGTTGGGCCAGCGTCGCCGGGCGGTCCGACGTCAGGCCGGCCTCGATGCCGGCCGACATGGCGTCGGGGTAAATGTCGTTGGTGCCGGCCGCGAGACCGTCGAGCGCGGCGGCGGCGATTGCCGACGGCGCCGCCTTGTCGCCGGGAAAGCCTTCCGTCATGCGCGTGTCGACCGCACCCGGCAGCACGCCCACCACCTGGATGCCCTTCGGCGCCAGTTCGGCGCGGATCGATTGCGTCAGGCTGTAGAGCGCGGCCTTCGATGCGGACAGCGAGCCCATCAGCGGGATCGGCGCGCGCCCGGCGATCGACAGCATGTTCACGATCGCACCGCCGCCATTCGCCTCGATCACCGGGGCGAAGGCCCGGCACATTTCAAGTGTGCCGAAATAGTTCGTTTCCATTTCGGCGCGCGCGTCCGCCGGATCGCGTGCCGCTATCAGGTGATCGTTGGTGTTGATGCCGGCATTGTTGATGAGGATCTCTACGTCCCGGCAGGCATTGGCGGCGGCGCGCACGGAATCGGGCGCCGTGATGTCGATCACCACTTCCCGCACGGCCGTATCGCTGGGCCCGAGAGACCCGGCTTCCCGTATGCCGGCATAGACCTTCGCCGCGCCCCTTGAGACGAGCGCGTCCACAAAGGCGCGACCGATCCCCCGGTTCGCACCGGTCACCAAAATCGTCTTTCCGTTCACGTCCATCCCAACCTCCCGTGGCAGTGAATCCGTTTTCTCGTTCAGCCAGTCGTCCTGCAGGTCCGGAAGCGGAACGGCGTCGATCAGCTGTTTGGTGTAGGGCGCGCGCGGCCGGTCGAAGACGTCCTCGCAAGCCCCCTCCTCTACGATCTCTCCCTCAAGCATGACGATCGCCCGGTCGCACAGGACGCGGACCACCGACAGGTCATGGCTGATGAAGGCCAGCGCCAAACCCATGTCGCGCTGCAGATCTCTCAGCAATGTCAGGATCTGGGCCTGGGTCGACACGTCCAGACCGGAGACGATCTCATCCGCCAGAAGAAAACGCGGCTCCAGGATGATCGCCCGTGCAATGCCGACGCGTTGCCGCTGTCCGCCGGACAATTCGTGCGGAAAGCGATCGAGAAAGTCAGCGCCGAGGCCGGTCCGATCCAAGACCGAAGCGGCCCGGTCGCGGGCCGCGGCGCGGTTTGTCTCGAGCCCGGAAGCCAGCAAGGGCTGGGCCACGATGTCGCCGATCCGGCGCCGCGGATTGAGCGAGGAAAGCGGGTCCTGGAAAACCATTTGCATGCGCCGCCGAAGCGGCCGCAACGCCTTTTGATCAAGATGGGTGTAATCCGTCCCGTCGAACAAAAGCCGGCCGTCGGTCGGTTCGTTCAGGCGCAAGAGGCAACGGCCGAGCGTTGTCTTGCCGGACCCGGATTCGCCGACAATGCCGACCGCCTCACCGGCGGCAATGGACAGGTCGATGCCCTTCAGCACTTCTTTCCTGGGCGCCCTGCCAAAGAGCGGCCTTGCCGCATGGTCGGCAAAGGCCATGCGGACATTGCGGGCTTCGATCAGAGGCTCGGTCAGGCTCATCTGTCGCCCGCCCTTCGCCGGTCGAAGGCGGCCGCGGCGGCCTCCATGTCGCGGACGATCGTATCGGGGACCGGGGC